>JALWZK010000222.1 GCA_027002665.1 Campylobacteraceae bacterium
CAACATAATCAGGATTATCTATCTATATCTTGAATAGGTTCCACCAAATTTTATAGTTGCAATTAGCCCAATACTATTTCCATTGACCTTTTGTGATGGGTCCCTACTTAGTTGATACTCTATAAAGGTTCCCCTTAAACCTATTGCAAAGGTATTTGCCATCTCATACTGTATCTGTATAATACCACCAAGAGCATTATCAAAATCATCTCTCAAAAGAGAGCCATTATAGGTGAGACTCCCCTCCAATGATGGATTGATATGGTAGGTTAATCCCCCTCCAAATTTCCAACCCTGTGCATTGATAAATGCTAAGGCTGAAATTGGTATCATACTCCAAGTGGTATCTCCGTGACTATCCTTATCAAACTTGTAACCTACAAGAAGTTGTGTCTCAAAATTGTTAATAGGGTTTTCTATTGCCATACCCATCTCCAGATTAACTCCATCACCTGCATCTATGGTGTATGACTCATTGTAGTAGTCATGTGTAATTGTTACCAACTCATCTCCACCACTATTAAATCCAAATTGAATAATCGGTTTAATAAAACTAATATCTGCATAGTTACAGCTTAATAGAAGAGGTAGCACAAGTAAAACTTTTCTTATCATAATAAAATCCTTTTTTCTCTTAATTATATCTAAATATTTGTTAATTTCTGTTTTGATTACATCCACTCTACAACCTTTGAGACCTCATCTACTATATAACACTTAATAGTTGTCTCCTCAAGAGGTCTATTTGGAATGACCGCCTTTGTAAAACCCTGTGTCTTTATCTCTCTTAATCTCTGATTTAATGCAGTCACCTCTCGAATTTCACCTGTTAAGCTAACCTCACCCAGAAATATGGTTTTACTACTCAACTCTCTATCTCTATATGAGCTTAAGATAGAGGCAATAATTGCTAAGTCTGCTGATGGTTCATTTATCTTGATTCCTCCCGATATATTTACAAATACATCATAGGTTCCCAGAGGTAAATCCAATTTCTTCTCTAAGAGAGCTAAGAGCATATTTAATCTATTATTATCAAACCCTGTTGAACTCCTCTTGGGGTGTCCATAAGCCTCTGCTACAAGAGCCTGTATCTCAATAATAATTGGTCTGCTACCCTCCATAATGACGGTTAGAGCTGAGCCAGATGAGAGTCTATCTTTACTAAAAAATTTTCCCGCAACACTCTTAGCATCAAGTAGTCCACCCTTACTCATCTCAAATATTCCAACCTCATTTGTGCTTCCAAAACGGTTTTTAAATCCTCTCAAGAGTCTCAATTCGGAGTTTAAATCCCCCTCAAAATATAGGACAGTATCAACCATATGTTCAAGAACTCTAGGTCCTGCAATAGAGCCATCTTTTGTAATGTGTCCAATAATAAATATTGGAATATCTAAGCTCTTAGCCAATCTCATAAGCTCAAAGGTGATAGTTCTAACCTGTGTTACGGAACCGGGAGCCGATGAAGTCTCTTCGGAATATAGTGTCTGAATGGAGTCTATCACTACAAAACTGTAATTTTTACTATTTATCTCTTCAATAATATATTGTAGATTAATCTCCGATAGTAGAAATAGAGTATCATAATTTACATTTAACCTATTGGCTCTCAACTTTATCTGTCCTACCGACTCCTCTCCAGATACATATAGGACACTCTTTTGCATCTTTGCTAAGTTACCTGCAACTTTAAGTAGAAGTGTAGATTTTCCAATTCCGGGACTCCCCCCAATTAGAGTTAAAGAGCCACTAACTATTCCTCCACCGAGAACTAAATCTAACTCTCCACTTCCAGAACTAACTCTATGAATATCCTCCTGCATAATCTCTGTAATGGGAGTAGCTTTTACTATCTTATGGGAGTTGGACTTTCTACTCTCCTCAATAAATCTTATCTGTTCACTATTTAACTCAATCATACTATCCCACTCTCCACAGTTGGTACATTTACCAAGCCATCGAGGAGATTGAAACCCACACGCTTGACACTCAAATAGACTCTTTCTCTTTGCCATATAAGCTCTCTTTTAAAATTTTTTCCAAAATAGTCTTGAGAGAAGTAGAAATACAGTATAACACTCCAATCTTCCGACAATCATAGCAAAACTCAATACAATTTTATCATACCATAGAAAGAAGCCATAATTCTCTACAGGTCCAGTCTTTACAAACCCAGGTCCAATATTGCCAACAGTGGCAAGGGCTGTGGATATTGAAGTCATCTCATCAAAACCTCTTGCATATAGATATACCATAATAATAATCGTAGTAAATACATATAGGGTAAAAAATCCAAATACAGATGTAATGAGTGAACTCTTAATCTTTTTTCCATCTATAAATATGGAGACAACTGCGTTGGGGTGTAGAACCCTCTTTATCTCCGATAGTAGATTTTTGATAACGACAATATATCGTATAACTTTAACTCCTCCAGCAGTTGAACCTGTATTTCCACCTATTAACATAGCAATAAATATAATGGCTACTGCAAGATGTCCCCAAGTTCCATAATCTACCGTAGCAAATCCGGTTGTTGTCATAATAGAGGCTATTGTAAAGAATGAGTGTGTAAAGGATTGAAATATAGACATATCACTATTAGATATACGAGTTATAGAGAGAAGCAATCCTAGAGATAGAAATATTATTAGATAATATTTGACCTCTTCACTCCTATATCCACTTAAATCATTTCGTATCAATCTAAGATGGGCTAAGAAGTTAATTCCGGATACAACCATAAATATAGTTGTTATCCATATAATTGCCCCATTTTGAAAATGTCCCAGAGAGTCATTCTTTGTAGAGAATCCCCCAGTTGAGATTGTAGAGAAGGCATGATTTACAGAATCAAACCAATCCATTCCAAATTGGTGTAACAGTATAGTATCTATTAGAGTTAAGAAGATATATATTCCCCAGAGCATTAAAGCAGTATCCTTTATTTTTGGAGCAAACTTATCTATTGTAATTCCGGTTGATTCTGCTTTAAAGAGCGTTATACTTCCCGTTGGATTTATAAATGAGAGCAATCCTACACCCAAGATAATAATTCCCATTCCACCCAACCAATGGGTCATACTCCTAAAGAATAGAACCATTCTTGGAATAATCTCTATATTTGAAAATACTGTAGCCCCTGTGGTGGTAAATCCACTAATAGCTTCAAAAAAACCACTACTAAAATCGACTGAGGTATATAGCATATATGGAATAGCACCCACTACCCCCAACATAATCCAAGTTAAGTTTGTAACAACAATAGCACCCTTTATCTTTAGGACTATTTTATGTTTTCTTAATCTGTATAAAATAGCTATAGTCAATATAATTAAGAAGAATTCAAATAGCACAAATCTAAATATGGTCTCATGGTAATATATTCCTACTATAATTGGCAGGATAAAAAATATATCTAAGATAGATAATATAATTGTAATTACTTTAATAACACTCTTTATATCTATCATCTATATATCCTGATGTATCCACTTATCTAAGGTGTCACTATTATCTATTTTAGAAAAAGCTACTAATATATCACCCTCTTGATATTTTATATCTTCAAACTCTTTAAAAACATGACCATCTCGGATAAGATATACCAATCCTATCTTCTCTATCTTATCCGATATAGAGACCTTTTTATCAATAGATTTTGAGCTACTTATAATTTTCTTACTAAAAAAGACCCCCATATCTCCACAATATCTCTTCTGTTTCACAACATTATTGGAGTTTATACTCTCTAAGATTGAGTAGTAACTATTAATCTTTTCACCTCTTACTACTACCAGATTTAGTGAGTGCATTAGAGAGTAATACTCTCTATCATTATTTATAGCAATAACTTTATCTATTCCTGCTTTCTGTCCCTCTATACACTTAATAATATTATACTCATCGTTTGTAGTGGTTGCAATTAGCATATCGGCATTATCTAATCCCTCCTCTTTTAGGAGATGTCCCCAACCATATCTACTATTTAGAACAATCACACTGTCCTGAAGAATGTCTATTGCCTGTTGGCACTTATTTAAATCTTTATCTATTATTTTTACATTTAGTTTTCTTTCAACTAAAACCTTAGCTATCTCAATACCTAAGTTATCTGCCCCAAAGATTATACAGTTTTTTATCTTATTATCTATATTCTCCTGATTTTCAAAATCACTATACCCCTCTTTAATCTTCTCTTTTGGACCGAACAGATATATTAAATCTCCATGTTTTACCAAATCTGTAGGAGCTGGAATAAAAAACTCCTTATCCCTCTCAATTCCTACAACCATAACCTCATCATTAAACTTCTTCATAACCTCTCGCATATTATAGCCCACAAAATCACTATTATTGACCCTTACAGAGAGAAGTATAATATTAAAATAGTCAAACTGTTTGACATTATTAGCTTGTGGAAATTCCAATAGATACTTTATTGTATTTGCAGTATATGAGTATGGAAAGACAGTATCATATATATTTAGTTTATTTAATATAGAACTTTGGCTGAAAAATATCTTTTTTAATCTAATAATCTTCTTTTTAACCTCAATAATATCATCTATTATAAGAGAGGATATTATATTAACCTCATCACTATCGGTAACAGCAACAAAAAAATCTATATTTTTATCTAATTGAAAAAATACATTTGGGTCTTCAATATTGCCATGAATTGCAAGAACATCTAAGTTCTCTTTTATCTTTAAAACAGCCTTAGAGTTTTTATCAATTATTGTAATATCATGTAGAATAGAGAGAGTTTTAGCGAGGTGATAACCGACTTTTCCGGCTCCAGCAATAATTATCTTCATCAATACTCCTTTATAATGTGACTATATATTATAACAGAATTAAAAGAAAATATATTTTAATAGTTATATATTTTTATTGCTGATAAAAAAATATTATTAATGGATTTTTATATATTTCTTAACTCTCTATACT
>JALWZK010000223.1 GCA_027002665.1 Campylobacteraceae bacterium
ATCTAAACTCTCTCTCCAATAGCTCTCGCTTTGCAATGGGCAGAATTGGCATACCGATAATTTGGGAGTGTGGGTGAGATTGGGTAGCTCCTGAATTTAATCCATAGTTTTTAAATATAGATAGATACTTAATTCTAATATCTCGCTGTAAATCTATTACTCTACTCTTAATTGTCTTTAGAAGATAGAAGTAGTCACTATCTATAAAATCAAATATACTAATATGTTTTGGAGTATCAATAATCACCTCATGCATACCAAAACCACTAAACTTTTTAAAAAATCCACTCTGTTTTGAGTTAAATTTTGTCTCTAAGTTTAGTGCTGTATATAGATTTGGAACAACCCTTGTTATCCAATTATTGTTACTATCTCTAATGGAGAAAATCTCCTTAGTGGTCACATGCTCAACTCCAACACAGAATGGACAGTTTTTAATAGTATCTTTTTTAAATTTACAATCTAAATTGAGAGGTTTATGAAACCTCTCTGGAGCAATAATTACATACTTATTATCAAACTTAGAGTATCTTATCTCTGACATAGAAATTCCCCCTCCAACTCTATTTTATCTTTAAAATCTATCTCAAAAGTTAGATTTATCCCTTGAATAATATTATCAAAACCCTTTTCACTCTGTGATAAGCTCTTAAATAGTCTATACTCCAATCTCATATTATCTCTAAATCTAATCTCTATATCCCTTTTAGTATAATTATCTCTAATTATAAAGACTCTATCTATAAGTTTACCACTCTCATCTATAATTTTGCCATTTAGCTTCAAATCGTCATAGTGTGCAAAGTGCAGATTAATCTCTAATATATAGCTATTCTCTCCACTAAATTCAAGACTATTTTTAAATTTAAACCCATTATCTAAAAAGATATACTCTTTAGTTAAACCTTTAGTTTTAAAGATATTATCCTCTATATTAAATATAGTTTTAGAGAAGTTTTTAATAATTCTATTATCTCTCTTAAGCAAATCTATAAAAGATACCCTCTCATAACTATCAACTATTAAATTCTCTCTAACCTCATCAGATAGAGCATAGTTAATATTATGGATTGTATCTATCCCACTACTCTCTTTTCTATTGGAGTTTATCATATCTTTATGGTAACTCTCCTCTCTGAGAGTTAGAGTATTTTGAAAATTAAATCGCTTCTCCCTATCATCAAACTCAATTAGAGTAGCACCTTTTGCAGAAAATCGCATAATTAACTGCTGATTTTTAAATTTAAGTTGATTATATCCCAATATCTCTATATCGGAGATAGTTAGTCCATCTTTGGTAAAATCTTCACACTCAACTATATATCTATAGGCATTATCTCTTAAGTTGGGAAGATATATACCTCCAAATGCACCATGCCACAATACATCATTAGTTTGTGCTTTAAATAGAGGTTCATTCTGTAACTCCCTAAACTCTAATGCTCTCTTATGTATTCTATTGGCTTCACTATATCTCTTTAGAAAATTTTTCCATTTTCCACCTGCCCACTCATTCATCTCAATATAGGAGCTTTCAGGAAGATATATTAAACCGAGAGAGTTATAATTGCTAAAATAGCTACTAAAGTGCATACTCATATCTATACTCTTCTGGATAAACTGCTCTAACCAACCCTCTTCATATACCCAACTATATGTCTTTGGCCATAGTCCAAACTTCTCTAAATCATCAAATATAATGGCTGTTGAGTATTTTCGTATCTCATCTATAGACTCATCGCTTTTAGCAAATGGAATTTTATATCTAAGCTCTTTATTTATAGGAAATATAGATACTCTATCTCCTCCACTCTCTGTTGTCCAATAACCCTCTATATTTTTCTCATTGGCTCTATATATATGCTCATCATCTACTATAATATATTTAACTCCACACCTCTTTAGAGCATATATAATCTCATCACTCCATACTCTCTCTGTTAGCCATAGCCCTTTTGGAGTCTGATTGAAGTTATCTTCTATAAATTTGGTTAATTTTGTTATCTGATTTATCTGTGAAGCTCTATCAATAGAGCTTAATATAGGCTCATAATATCCACCTGTAAAAAACTCTATATTACTATTTTTAATATCTCTAAAAACCTCTGGATAGTTATCTCTGATATACTCTAAAATCCACCCACTTGAGTGGAGAGCAAATCTAAACTCTCTATATTGGCTTGTAAGTTTAAAAAATGGAGCATAGCAGAACTCAATAGCCTTTTTAACGGCTACTCCCAAATTATCAACAGGTTGGTGTAGATGCACACCAAAAAGTAGTTTTGTCATAAAATTTCCTTATAAAAATTTAAGGAAAATTATATCAAATATCACTATCTTTTATCTCCTCATTATCCATAGTGAGCATATTTGTAATCCCAAGAGCCTCTTTTATCTTAGCCTCTATCTCATCTCTAAGTTTTGTATCCTCTTTAAATCTCTTTTTAACATTCTCTTTTCCTTGCCCTAGTTTAATATCTCCATAGCTAAACCATGCTCCAGATTTATCTATAATATCAAGTTTTACACCGTAATCTACCAGTTCCCCCTCTTTGGAGATACCCTCACCAAACATAATATCAAACTCCGCCTGTCTAAATGGAGGGGCTACCTTATTTTTAATAACTTTTGCCTTAACCCTATTTCCAATCTGTGCATCTCCCTGCTTGAGTGTAGCAACTCTTCTTATATCTATCCTAACTGATGCGTAAAATTTGAGTGCATTTCCACCGGTTGTAGTCTCTGGACTCCCATACCCCATCATTCCAATTTTCATACGAATCTGGTTAATAAATATAACTGTTGTCCCTGTCTTATGTAAAACACCTGTTATCTTTCTTAAAGCTTTACTCATAAGTCGGGCTTGAAGTCCCATCTGTTGGTCTGCCATCTCCCCCTCTATCTCTGCTTTTGGAGTAAGTGCAGCTACAGAATCGACTACAATTACATCGACAGCTCCTGACCTTGCAAGAGTCTCTAAAACATCAAGTGCTTGTTCTCCAAAGTCTGGTTGTGATACTAATAGGTTCTCTACATCTACACCCAAATTTTTAGCATAGAACATATCGAGAGCATGTTCTGCATCTATAAAGGCACAGATTTTATCTTTTGCTTGGGCTGAGGCTATAATCTGAAGGGCTAATGTTGTCTTTCCTGAACTCTCTGGACCATATATCTCTATAATTCTACCAACCGGCACACCACCTATTCCAAGTGCCATATCGAGACCTATTGAGCCTGTGCTAATCGCCTCTATCGGCTCAATATTTTTATCTCCTAATCTAATTACAGTCCCTTTACCAAATGTCTTATCTATCTGTTTTATAGCCATATCTAAGGCTTTTTTTCTATTTTCGTCCATTAAATTCCTTTGTTGATTTAGTATATTATAGTTGATTTTGTATTAAAAGTGAGTTACAGAGGTTGAGAGGAGTGAAAGGAGAAGATATTGGTTTAATAACCAATATCTATATAAGAGTTTAAATTTTAGTCATAAGCTCAAAGCTTTTAATGAAAGGGACTGCCATTGACGGATTTTTAATCATAGCCTTAAAGTCACCTTTTTTAAATTGAAGTTTTCCCGTAGCAACAGCTATACCCATTGTGGTCATAGTTAGGGGTTTTGCCATCCATTTTTCCCAATTTTTCTTATCTGCTCTCATATCCCAATCCGGCTCTTCTCCATTATAGAGTCCCGCCGATACCGCCTTTCCATTTTCTACTACAAATACACATCGAGGCTTCTCTTCATCTTTGAATCCACAAGTGATAACCGAGTTAAAATTAATCTCTGCAAGTTTTTCTGAAACCTCTGGTTCTGCATTCCATAAATCTTTCAGTTTATTAATCCATTCATCTGAAAATAGTTCTATCATTCTTAATTCCTTTTTATTTTTGCGTGCGAAATATATTATAAAACTCCTTAAATAAGGGCATTATTGTTATAAAAATTCTATAATTTGATTAAAAGTAGTTTCCTATAGGAGTTTTTGCAATGTCATTAAAAGAGATAAAGAAGGTCGGTTTTATATTGAGACCAAATTCCCCAAATATACTCTCCATATATAGAGAGGTAAAAGAGAAATTTGAAAAGAGGGGAATGGAGGTTCTATTGAGTGACCTATCAAAAGATATAGAGGGATTTCATAGAATGTGTCAAGAGGTCGATTTACTCATCTCACTTGGTGGAGATGGCACACTTCTATCATTGGTAAGAAAGAGTTATGGATATGATAAACCGATATTGGGGATTAATGCTGGTAATTTGGGCTTCTTAGCAGATACCCCTATCGATTTAGTTGATGAGTTATTGGATAGATTGATTATAGGGGATTATAGGATTGATAATCGTATGTTAATAGCAGGATATATTAATAAAATAAAATTTTATGCCTTTAATGATGTTGTAGTATCGAGACCTACAATATCTCACATGGTGAAGATTGATGCCTCTATAGATAATGATTGGTTCAATACATATCGCGGAGATGGATTAATTATCTCAACTCCTACAGGTTCAACTGCATATAATCTATCTCTTGGTGGACCAATTATGTATCCACTATCTAAGGTCTTTATTATGACTCCTGTTGCTCCTCACTCTCTAACACAGAGACCTCTTGTAGTCCCAAGTGATTTTACTATTAATTTAACCTCTCCCGATGAGTTGGTTATAATAGTTGATGGGCAGGAGAACTATATCTTAAAAGATGGAGAGAAGTTAGTGATTAAGGGTGCAAAGATGAGTGCAAAACTTCTACATAATAGAGAGCATAGCTACTTTAAAGTCTTACGAGAGAAACTATCATGGGGTGATGAGTAATCTTTTATTGGTTATAATTGCATAGTTGAAAATATATGAAGGAAAAATTATGAATGGTAAGATTATTATTTTAATTATCTTTATACTAATCGGAGTTATTG
>JALWZK010000224.1 GCA_027002665.1 Campylobacteraceae bacterium
TCCTAAGACGCTTAAAGATACTCTCCAAGTAGCCATATCTTTTATATAGTTTTTAGTATTCTCTAAAAAATCTATATTTTGTGGTTTTTGAGATAACTCTTCTTTAAATAGAAACTTCAGAGATAAAATAGTTGCAATATATGCAATTAAGACAACTCCACCCATGTGAAGAAAAAAAGTATTAAAATCTATACCCTTCGCAGAACCTATCATTAGATTTGGTGGGTCACCTACTAGAGTAGCTACCCCTCCTGTATCTGAGAGTAGTGCGGCTGTTAATAGATATGGGATTGGATTAACTCGTAGAGCATTTGCAATTAAGATAATAATGGGTCCAAAAATTACAACTGTTGTTACATTATCTAACATTAGAGAGATAACCGCTACTACTGTTCCCATTAAAACCATCAATAGATAGAGTTTTCCTCTACTAAGATATGCTATTCTGTATGCAATTGCTTCAAATCCTCCCGTTGGTATCATAATCGATACAATAGTCATCATAGCACCGAGTAGAAATATTACATTCCAATCAATAGCCTCTATTGCTTTCTCAGGAGAGTAAAATCCATAAATCTGCCCAACTATAATCATAACTATAGCTCCGAGCATTGCAAACTTTGTTCTATGAAAACCGTGTAACCCCTCTGTAAAGATACCTATAAAGGTAACTCCCATAATAATGGCAGATAGAATCATCGGTGTATTTAAAATATATTCTTGCATTAAGCTTTAACCATCTTTCTTCGCATATAGGCTATTTTACTCTGAAGAGGTAAATTTTTGGGACAGTGGTCTTCACAAGCAAGTAAACTCATACAACCAAATATACCCTCATCATCTCCAATTATCTCATAGAAATCGCTATCCGTTCGCTTATCGTGGGGGTCTATCTGAAATCTTGCCACTCTATTTAATCCAACAGCTCCAACAAAATCTTTTCTCATAATTGCAGTCGAACAGGCGGCGACACACAACCCACACTCAATACATCTATCTAACTCAAACACCTCTTGGGCAACTTCTGGCTCAACTCTCTTCTCTATTTTGGTAATATCTGTCTGTTCGTGTGCCTCAATCCAACTCTGAACTCTAATACTCATATTCTTCATCCATGAGCCTGTATCTACAGATAAATCTTTAATAAGCTTAAATGTTGGGAGTGGTAGGAGTTCAATCTTCCCATCTTTAAATTCACTTGTCAGAGTCTTACAAGCCAATCTCGGTTTTCCATTTATAATCATTCCACAAGCACCACAAATTCCAGCACGACATACAAAATCACTACTTAAATCGTGGTCTATTGTTGCCTTTATCTTTGTTAAGGCGATATATAGTGTCATTCCGGGGGTCTCAGTAAGCTTATACTCTGCAAATGTCGGTTTAGAATTTTTATCTGATGGGTTATATTTAAACGCTGTTATAGTTATCTCTCTACTCATAACCAACTCCTAATCTCTCATTTCTATCCTTATATCCATTTGGTAAATTGTAAGGCATAAGTTTCTCTTGAAGTTCAAATCTATCTCCCTTATGCTCTGCCTTAATTCTATCTATCTCCTGTTGTCGCTTTTTACTTAATGGATTTTCTATAATCTGTCCCTTTCTTCCATATCCTCTAAAGGCAGGTGGCATCTCCATCTTCATAATATCTAAGGGTTCATACTTAATAGATGGCTCTAAATCATCTGGATTTTTCCAATATGTAATTGTCTTATTTAGCCAATTCTTATCATCTCGCTTGAGATAATCCTCTCGGTAGTGGGCTCCTCTACTCTCCTTTCTCTCTCTTGCACCTTTTGCTACACATAGAGCCACCTTTAACATCATAGGGACTTTATATGCCTCTTCTAACTCTGGATTTAGGAGTCGGCACTTATTTGATACAGTAATATGCTTAGTCTTTTCCAATAGCTCACTAAGCTCTTTTACAGCATCATCTAAATCTTTACCATTTCTAAATATTCCAACCTTCTCCTGCATAATGGTTCGCATTCTATCTTTTATATCATAGATTTTTTCACCCCCATTTAGAGATAGAAGATAGTTAATATAGTCATCTTGTCGCTTTAACTCATCTTCCACAACAGTTGTTCCAATAATAATATCATTTCTTGAACAGAAATCTGCAAAATACTCTCCAATAATCATTCCGGCTACAACTGTTTCACTTACAGAGTTGCCACCGAGTCTATTGAATCCATGTAAATCCCAACATGCGGCCTCTCCACAAGCAAACAGCCCCTTTATATTTACACTTTCTCCCTTTGGAGTAACTCTAATTCCACCCATTGAGTAGTGTTGCATAGGAAGAACAGGCATCCAACCCTTCTCTCCCTCATCAGCGGGGTCAATTCCATTAAAGGTTTTACTTATATCCTGCACATCTCTCAAGTTTTTCTCGATATGCTCCCTACCTAAGATAGATATATCTAACCACAGATGTTCTCCATAAGGAGATTTTACACCTTTCCCCTTTCTAATATGCTCCAACATTCTTCTACTAACAACATCTCTACTTGCCAAATCTTTCTTTTCAGGTTCATAATCCGGCATAAATCTATACCCATCTTTATCTCTTAAGACTCCACCATCTCCTCTACACCCCTCTGTAAGTAAAATTCCGGATGGAACTATTGGAGTTGGGTGAAACTGAACCGCCTCCATATTTGCAAGATATGCTCCCGCTTCAAGTGCTATTGCGTGTCCTGTCCCTTTACATATAGTAGCATTGGTTGATTGCTTATAGATTCTTCCATATCCACCTGTGGCTATAAGTGTCCCTTTTGCTACATAGGCCGTCAGTTCACCTGTTTTTAAATCTCTCACTATTGCACCATAACATTGATTATTCTCTGTAATTAGAGATATTGCCTCTTTCTTATCCTCTATGACCACACCCAATCTCATAGCCTCATTCGCAACAGCATATAGCATTGTGTGTCCTGTCGCATCGGCAGTATAGCATGTTCGCCACTTCTTAGTTCCACCAAAATCTCTGGCATTAATTAAGCCGTGTGCCTCATCTTTTTCAGTGATTGTGGTTCTTTTAGTATTTATTACAACCTCTCGATTACCACCCTTAATCCTTGTCCATGGAACTCCCCACGATGCAAGTTCTCTAATAGCTTTTGGTGCAGTCTGAACAAACATTCTCACAACCTCTTGGTCACAACCCCAATCACTTCCCTTTACAGTATCAGCAAAATGGACATCTTCATTATCACCTTCACCCATAACACTATTGGCTAAGCTTGCCTGCATTCCACCCTGTGCGGCAGCTGAGTGTGAGCGTTTAACCGGAACAAGACTCAATACTATAGTATCCAATCCCCTTTTGGTTGTGGCAATCGCAGAGCGGAGTCCTGCCAATCCACCACCAATAATTAATGCCTCTGTATATTTAATTTTCATTTACTTGTAACCTTATATCTCTCTCCATAACTATTTTGATGTTCATATCCTATCTTTATATATGTTATAAGTGAAAATAGTCCAATAATTAGATAGATAACAGTAACTATTTTCACAATTTTTCTATTTTTTAATCTATTCTCCTTAGGTTTTTTTCCATCAAACCAACCCCATTTTATAATTAATCTATAGACTCCTGCTCCCGCATGTAGAACTACAGATATTAGAAGCATAAGATATAGTGGCCAGAACATATCACTATATACTCTATCACTTGAAGCAAATGGACCTATATTTGCCGGTTGAGTTAGCATTGTATATAGATGAATTGAGCCTAAGAAGAGGAGTATAAATCCCGTTGTTATCTGAATAATCCATAGATTTGTATCACTATGTCTCATTAACTCTGCATGAGTTCTCAATCTTAGATACTCCCTATATGAGCGAGGAAATTTTCTTATAGCCAAAAGGGCATGAAGTATAAAAATGGCAAATATAATAAAAGCCAGAATTGATACAAAAATGGGTGAGCCACCTTCAATAAAAAAATCTAACTCAAACATTTTTGTAATGGCATACATACTATCCTTCCCAAAAATAATAGATGCTTCAAAGAGTAGATGAAGAGTTATAAATATGGATAGAATTAATCCTGTAGCACTCTGTAGAAAATCCAGCTTTGCCGGAATTCTACTTTTTCTTTTTTGAGTAGTCTTGCCTAAGATACTCTCTACTATATTATCTCGTAACATAAGACAATCTATGACCATTTAACAAGAAGGTATTAAACTTCGAAGGTGAGATTTAATATCTTCAACTACAATATCTAAATCTCTCTCTCCATCAATCACTTTTAAGATATTCTTTTCATTATAATACTCTTCAATCTCTTTAATAGTATCTTGATACACTTTCATAGCATGAGCAAAAATCTCCTCTTCACCCTCATTATGTTTTTTAAAATATCTCTCTCTTGCAGTAGCCTCACTTACTCTAACCTCAATTACAGATATAAGTTCAACTCTCTTTAAATTATTAATTACATCTCCAAATATCTTTACATGCTCCATCTCTCTTGGAAACCCATCAATTAGGACAATATCGGTAGGTGCATTCAATATAGTTTTACACACCTCATCTATTGTTAAAGAGGTTGGAACTAACTCCCCCTTAGATACATAGTCATTGATAATTTTACCAATCTTACCACCTCTTTTTATTTCATCTTTTAAAACCTCTCCAAGTGAGTAACTTGTAATATGGTCTGAACACTCACTTGCAACTACTTTTCCATCTGTTGTCTTTCCTGAACCCGGAGTTCCAATAAGAAGTATTAATTTCTTTGACATATTAAAATCCTAACTGTTAATTTTGGCAGAAATTATACCAAATATAATAGTAAATTATACTTAAAATTTCCTTAATTTTTAAAAATACATAAAATAATTTATTATAAA
>JALWZK010000225.1 GCA_027002665.1 Campylobacteraceae bacterium
CTATAAAACAAACTCCACTAAGTAAAAAATTAGTTATAATTTTATAAAAATATTAATTTTTATTATTTTAGGAGTATTTGTGTATATTTATATTATTGTGGCTTGTATAGTATTTATTTATGGGGCTTTCTCTACTATATTTCACTCTACAGATATGGTTGGTAATATTGGAAGGAGTTATGGAGAGGCAAATTTAAATCTGTTTGGATATTTAGCCTATATAGACCTACTTCTCTTTCTATATCCTCTATATCAATTATACTCCAATAGAACCCTTATAAAAAAGATAGATTTCTATGTCGGCTGGATAATACTATTTATCTCTCTAATCCTATTGGAGTCCCTAACATTGGATTTTAATCATGTAGGGAGTGTAGGAACTACTCTCAGACTATTTCTACTTCCATATATTGGCAAGGCTGGATTATGGTTACTCTGGCTTTTGACCTTTCTGGTCTCCTTAGTGCTTATCTTAGATGATATTCCAGATTTATATTTTATAAGAAAATGGTTCTCTTCAATAGGAAATAGTCTATTTAAATATATAAAACCTCTTCTATCGAAATTTAAAAATCCATTTTTTGATAAACACAGCACAGAGGTTATGGCACATATCGTATCTAATGGAATAATCATAGATGATAATCATAGAAGCAATAGCCACACTATTGCCCGTGATAGGTTAAAGAAAATTACGACTACAAATAAAAAAAAATTGACCACTAAGAAAAAGATAGAGAAGAAGAAGGTAAAAAAGAGAGTAGTAACTCCCAAGAAGATAAATATTGTGAATGAGTTGGAAGAGAATAGAGAGATATTAAATCAGATAGAGCAGGGTAAAATAGAAAAGCCTTCAAATTTTATCCTCCCGAAGATAGATTTTTTACAGAAACCCCATAAGAGTTCACGAAAAATAGATGAGGAGGAGATAGATAGAAAAATTCATGGTCTCTTAGATAAGTTAAAACAGTTTAAAATTGATGGTGATGTCTATAGAACATATAGTGGACCATTAGTCACAACATTTGAGTTTAGACCGGCACCAAATGTAAAGGTATCTAAAATTTTAAGTCTGCAAGATGACCTTGCTATGGCATTGAGTGCAGAGACAATTAGGATACAAGCTCCAATTCCCGGTAGAGATGTTATAGGAATTGAGATACCAAATGATAATTTTGATACCATATATTTAAGAGATATATTGGAGAGTAAAATCTTCTTAAATTCAAAATCTCCATTAACTATTGCTCTCGGTAAAGATATTGTTGGAAATCCATTTATAACAGATTTAAAAAAGCTACCTCATCTACTTATAGCAGGAACAACCGGTTCGGGAAAATCTGTAGGGATTAATGCCATGATACTATCACTTCTATATAGAAATGACCCAGATAGATTAAAATTGATGTTAATTGACCCTAAGATGTTAGAGTTTTCCATATATAACGATATTCCCCATCTACTGACACCCGTCATTACAGATGCCTCTAAGGCTATTGTAGCACTATCAAATATGGTAGGAGAGATGGAAAAGAGATATAAACTTATGGCAGGAAATAGGACTAAGAATATAGAAAATTACAATAAGAAGGTAAAGTCTGCCGGTGGGGAGATGATGCCATATATTATAGTTATTATTGATGAGTTGGCAGATTTAATGATGACCGGTGGAAAAGATGTGGAATACTCCATTGCAAGACTTGCCCAAATGGCAAGAGCCAGTGGAATACACCTAATTGTAGCAACTCAAAGACCAAGTGTAGATGTAGTGACAGGATTAATTAAAGCCAATCTCCCGTCGCGGCTCAGTTATAGGGTAGGGCAGAGGATAGACTCTAAGGTTATTCTGGATTCTCTCGGAGCTGAATCACTTCTGGGAAGAGGAGACGCTCTATTTACACCACCGGGAACAAATGGATTAGTGAGAATCCATGCTCCATGGAATACCGAAACTGAAATTGAGAGAGTTGTAGAGTTTTTAAAATCTCAGAGAGAACCCAATTATGATGATAGTTATCTAATAGGAAGTGATGGAAAGATTGAGAGTGGTAGTGGAGTAGTTGGAGAGCTTGATGAGCTATATGAGAAGGCAAAAGAGGTAATTTTGACCGATAAAAAGACATCTATATCCTACCTTCAGAGAAAATTACAAATTGGATATAACCGTTCTGCCAATATTATAGAGCAACTTCAAGAGATGGGTGTCCTATCCTCTCCAAATAGCAAAGGACAGAGAGAGATTTTATTGTAACTTAAATACACAAAGGAGGAAACCCTCAAATAAATAGTGGTTATTAAAGTAACATTGTAATTCTCATAGTATAGAATATGTCAAATATTTAAATAAATAGGAGACATTAATGTCATTGCTATCAGATTACAGAGAACATACAAAAAAGAGAGCAGAGTTAGGGATTCCACCATTACCATTAACAGCAAAACAGGTAGCTGAACTTGTAGAACTTTTAAAAGCAACTCCCGTAGAGGACGCAGATTATGCAATGGAGCTATTTACTCAACATGTTCCAGCGGGTGTCGATGATGCGGCCTATGTAAAGGCGGCTTTTTTAAATGATATAGTGCAGGGTAAAACCTCATCTGAAGTAATTGATAAGGTTAAAGCTTGTGAAATCTTAGGAACTATGCTGGGTGGATTCAATATTAAACCATTGATTGAAGCCCTGAAGATTGGTGGAGATGTTACAGAGACAGCAAAAGAGCAACTTAAAAATACCATTCTTATCTATGATGCCTTCAATGATATTAAATCAATGGCTGATGAGGGTAATAGCGATGCAAAAGAGATATTGGAATCTTGGGCAAATGCAGAGTGGTTTACAAACAAACCGGAGTTAGAAAAAGAGATAAAGGTTACTGTATTTAAGGTTCCGGGTGAGACAAATACAGATGATTTATCTCCTGCTTCTGAAGCATTTACAAGAGCTGATATTCCTCTACACGCTAACTCTTTCCTCCAATCCAGAATGGAGAAGCCATTAGAGACTATAGCAGAGCTTAAAGAGAAAAATGGGCTTCCACTTGCCTATGTTGGAGATGTTGTAGGGACAGGTTCAAGTAGAAAGTCTGGTATTAACTCTGTTCAGTGGCATATAGGTAGAGATATTCCTTATATTCCGGGAAAAAGAACAGGTGGTATCGTTATTGGCTCTATTATTGCTCCTATTTTCTTTAATACAGCTGAGGATAGTGGCTGTCTTCCTATTCAAGCACCTGTAGATAAATTAGAGATGGGTGACATTATTACAATTAAACCTTATGAGGGTGTAATAGAGAAAAATGGTGAAGTTGTAAGTAGATTTAAATTGGAGCCAAATACTCTTCCAGATGAGATGAGGGCAGGTGGTAGAATACCACTTATTATTGGAAAAGGACTTACAGCTAAGGCGAGAGAGGCTCTCGGATTACCTCCAAGTGATATATTTATTAAACCGGCTCAACCGGAAGATGATGGAAAAGGTTACACCTTAGCTCAAAAGATGGTTGGAAAAGCGTGTGGAGTTGAGGGGATAAAGCCGGGTGTCTATTGTGAACCGGTATGCACCACAGTTGGCTCTCAAGATACAACAGGTGCTATGACACGAGATGAGATTAAGGAGTTGGCAGCATTGAACTTTGGAGCAGATTTTGTGCTTCAATCATTCTGTCATACAGCTGCATATCCAAAACCTGCCGATATTGAGCTTCAACACACACTTCCTCCATTTTGGGTAAGTAGAAAGGGTGTTATTTTAAAACCGGGTGATGGCGTTATTCACTCATGGTTAAATAGAATGTGTCTGCCAGATACTGTTGGAACAGGTGGGGATAGCCATACAAGATTCCCTATAGGTATTAGTTTCCCTGCTGGAAGTGGACTTGTAGCATTTGCCGCAGTAACCGGAATGATGCCTCTAACAATGCCTGAATCTGTCTTAGTTAGATTTAAAGGTGAGATGCAACCGGGTGTTACACTTAGAGACCTTGTAAATGCTATACCATATTATGCTATTAAACAGGGGTTACTAACAGTAGAGAAGAAGGGTAAAAAGAATATTTTTGCAGGTAGAATTTTAGAGATAGAGGGATTAGAAGACCTCAAGTGTGAACAGGCATTTGAGCTTAGTGATGCGAGTGCAGAGAGAAGTGCGGCAGCTTGCACCGTGAAACTAAATAAAGAGCCAATTATAGAGTATTTAGAGTCAAATATAGCTCTAATTGAAGAGATGATAGAAGTTGGATATGAAGATGCAAGAACTCTTGAGAGAAGAGCTGGAAAGATGAGAGAGTGGATTAAAAATCCTCAACTTCTAAAAGCCGATAAAGATGCGGAGTATGCAGCTGTTATCGAAATTGATTTAAATGAGATTACAGAGCCTATCTTAGCTTGTCCAAATGACCCAGATGATGTTAAAACCTTAAGCGAAGTTCATGAAGCGGGACTTAGAACAGATATTGATGAGGTGTTTGTCGGTTCATGTATGACCAATATAGGACTATTTAGAGCATTGGGTGAGGTCCTAAAAGGTGAGGGTCAAGTAAAATCAAAACTTTGGGTATGTCCTCCAACAAAAATGGACGAAAAGACTTTAAGAGAAGAGGGTTACTACTCCATATTTGGAACAGCTGGAGCAAGAACAGAGATACCGGGTTGTAGTCTATGTATGGGTAATCAAGCTCAGGTAGCACAGGGGGCTTGGGTATTCTCTACTTCAACAAGAAACTTTGATAATAGACTTGGAAAGGATAGTAAAGTTTATCTTGGAAGTGCAGAGTTGGCTGCTGTTGTAGCACTAAAAGGTAAAATTCCTACAAAAGAGGAGTATTTAGAGATAGTATCATCTAAAATAACTCCAGAGATGATGGAT
>JALWZK010000226.1 GCA_027002665.1 Campylobacteraceae bacterium
ACCCACAATAGAACCTTTTTAAACAATTATAACATGAGTAGCGTTAAGCAAACGATAACTGCTTATCGTTTGTAGCTACGAAAGCGTTAAGCAAACAACAACTGCTTGTTGTTTGTAGCTACGAAACCGAAGGTGTTGTGCTTTAGCACCAGCGAAGGTTAAGTAACGCTTGTAGTGAGGTTTAAAATAATTATACAAACCAATTATCCAGATAGTTACAGTTTTTATCTATAGATAACTCTCCAAAGCTGGGAACTATCTCCACTCCCAAATCAAATTTAATAGATACTCTATCCTTTTTGATTATACTCTTATCAATTTTTATCTCTATAATTGTATCTGTTTTTACAACAATTCCATCTCTATTACAATCTTTTGTAAGCTCTATAGTTTTATTATCTATAAACAGCACTATTTTATCTATCGATTTAATATCTCCATATAGTGCAAAGTATAAATTCTCTCTATCCATTCCAAAATATATCTTTTCGATATATTTAACTCTATCCATTGTAGAGTATATCTTTCTCTCATCAATAAGACCTGCCCCATACCACTCAAATATAGAGCCAAATTTGCCATCGATAGTAGGAGAGATAGGATTGGTAGGTTCATCTATAAAAGATGGTCTCTTCTCCTTTATAATAGGGATAAAGAGTTCACTTGGAATATCTGCTTTCATTAAGGAGTATATATCTATTAAATGTCTTCTAAATAGCTCATCAAACTCCTCTGCAAAATCGGTATAGTGTCCCTCTCCATACCACCAAAACCAATCGCTACACTCTGCAAGTAGAAACTTCTCATCTACTCTACTATCCTTTACTCCACTATTTAAATATTTGGCTTTTGCATTAAATAGATACTCCCATGCAAGATTTTTTTCACTATCTCCTACCCAAGTATTAAAATTGCCATATATCCAACTTCCACTTGCTATCTTTTCTAATTGAGTTGTATCTTGTATATCTTCTGCTCTTATCATCTTATCTTGTAGTCTAAGATATAGCTTTTCTAAAAAGTCATACCCTCCACCCCGATAAAACTCCCAAGCATTCTCTCCATCAACAATAATAGATACAATATCTCTATCTCCATTAGGGAGTTGAGATATGAAGTCATCTATCGCCCTATCTATATCGAGAAATCTATACTTAAATCCTATTAAATCACTTAAGGCGTGGTCCCTAAAAAATATTATAACCTCATCTTTTATATATACTCTATGGTGATTTGACTCTCCACTTCTATGTAAAATCTCCTCATCTGTAGCTATATATTTAATTCCATACCGATTATATAATGCTATAGAGTCACTACTAACTGCACCCTCTGCTGGCCACAATCCAATAGCATCTCTATTGAAGGTCTCCTTATATATTTTTTTAGACTTTTCAATATGGAGTATAGCGTCATCTCTTAACTCTATTGGGTTTTTGGGAAGAGTTGTATTTGGATTTGCCTCTTCTGCACAATTCATATCCAATAGAAGTGGAAGTATGGGGTGGGAATAGGGGGTTGTAAATAGAGATATAACTCCTCTATCCAATAGTTTCCGATAGTAGGGGAGTATAGTTTTTATAAAGTCTATTAATCTATTAAATAGATACTCCTTGTCTGATTGAGTATATCTTCCCTGTTGAATAAACTCCCTTAACTCCTCTTTTAAATATCTCCCACACCAAGAGAGCATAAAGAGGACTTCTAAGTCTATAAACTCTCTATCACTTAATAAATCTGACTCTAAAAGCTCTTTTAATCTCCTATTTATAATAAGATTACTATTTACTGCTCTAATTACCTTAAGTATATATCTCCTCTCTCTACTATTAAGTTGATGAGGTTCTCTTATCCATAAAGATAAAAATCTATCTCTAAGAGGCTCTTTTTCATAGATTTTAATCTGCTCTATAAGTGTAGCTGTTAAATTAAATGTAGCCCTACTATTGGTCTTGTCAATTAGATATGGCATATCGAAATAGTCTTTTATGGCATGTAGAAATACCCAAGGCATATCAATTTTGTTATCTTTAATATATAGTGGCTGGTGCATATGCCACAAGAAGTGTATCTGCATTATATTTTAAATCCCATACTTATATCTCTATCAAAACTACTACCAAGCTCTTTCTCAATCTCTTCCAGAAAATCTCTCATGGTAAATAGACTCTCATCTCTCACTGCTACTTTGTAGGCTGTATTCTTAATAATTATATTTATCTGTCCACCTGTCAATTCATATCTGGAGAGTTTATCTATATTGAAACTCTCTTCATAATCTGCATTCTCCGGTAACATCATCTGCCACAGTCGAACTCTCTGCTCAAATTCTGGCTTCTTAAACTCAATCTTATAGTTAAATCTTCTTGAGAATGCCTTATCTATATTATCCAATAGGTTTGTAGTTGCTATTAAGATACCATTAAATTTCTCTATCTGCTCTAAGAATATATTTTGCATCTGATTGTGCATCTTATCTGCACTACTTCCAACTCCCTCTGTTCTACTGCTTAAAAATTGGTCTGCCTCATTTAATAGTAATATAGGTTCAACCTTCGCCTCTTTGCTTAATCTTTTAAAGTCATCAAATATCTTTCTCACATTCTTTTCGCTCTCTCCCACATACATAGAGAGTATTTTGGAGCAGTCAAAACTTAAAAGAGGTCTCTTGAGTGTCTTTGCAAGGCTCATAGCAGTCATTGTCTTACCTGTTCCTGCTACTCCATAGAAGATAATCTTGGCATCTATATCCTTTCTCCTATCTCGAATACCCCACGCCTTTAGCTTTGCAAATACACTCTTATCCAACTGCTTAATGATAGTCTGAAGTATCTCTTCTGTCTTTGGGTGAAGCACAACATCATTCAGGTTGGTTGTTGGCTTTATAAGTTCAAATATCTCCTGCTCATCTATTAACTTGTCAAGTTTTAATTTAGTCACCTTCTTACTCTTATTTGGGTGTATAATATTTTGTAAAATATCCTCCTGTATATAGAAAGAGCGACTAATCCCTCCAAACATATTCAATATCTCTTCATAGTCGATTATATCTTCACTAATCAACTTAGAGCCATCTTCAAGTAATGCTCTATTTCTAATCTTATCATACTCATCAATAGATATAAGCTCTATTAGAGTATTCATATCTCTTAACTGCCCCTCTCCTCCTGAATACTCCTCTTTTAAGAGAGCCAGAAATATCTTCTGCTCTCTATCATCAAGTTTTTTCTCCTTAAAAAACTCCTCTACTACAATAGGCTTATCGGTAATATTTAATCTCTCTTCAATCCGTTTATTTAGTAGAATAAGTTTATTTTTAAGTCTAATTAGATTTAGAGAGCTATCTGTAAATCCATCTTTAGCAATAGACATCTTATGTAGAAGCTCTATTACATCAAATTTATCTTGTAGATACTCCAAGTGGTCAGTATAGGGTTTTATCTCTGGTAGAGATACCTCTATGGAACCCTCTTCAAGTAGTCTCAATAGACTGACACTTGGAGCTACTGCTGTATTTAAAATCTCCAACTTAGATATATCCTGCATCTTAATTGGTCCAAAACTAATCTGCACTAACCAACCTAAATCTATAACTCTCTTTACGACATTAAGATAGTTTAGATACTCATACCCCTTAGAGCTAAAGCACTCCTGTAAAATATCTAATACAGAAGACTCCTCTATCCCCTTTACAAACTGTCGGCATACAAACTGTATCGCTTTTGCCTCTTGAGGCGAACACTTTAAATCCTTATAGATTAAAGCCTCTTCAATATTCTCTGCCTCTATAAAGTCTATAAGATATTTCATCTATCTATCTTCTATTTTTTCCTGCAATCATAAGTCTTAAAGCATTTAATTTAATAAACCCTTCTGCATCACTCTGGTCATATACGGTATCCTCTTCAAATGTTGAGTGTGCCTCTGAATAGAGAGATTTCTCCGACTCTCTACCAACAACTATTACATTCCCCTTATAGAGTTTTAATCTAACGGTTCCCTCAACACTCTCTTGTGTCTTATCAATGGCCGATTGTAACATCTCTCTCTCTGGGGACCACCAATATCCATTATAGATTAGAGTTGCATATCTCGGCATAAGTTCATCTTTTAAGTGAGATGCCTCCCTATCTAAGGTAATAGACTCTATAGCTCTATGTGCCTTTAACATAATTGTTCCACCCGGAGTCTCATAACACCCCCTTGCCTTCATACCTACATATCTGTTCTCTACAATATCAACTCTACCAATACCGTGTCTATTTCCATACTCATTCAGAGTTTTTAAGATATTAGCAGGAGACATCTCCTCTCCATTAATGGCGATAGGGTCACCCTTCTTATAACTAATAGTAATATACTCTGGCTCATCAGGTGCCTCTTCAGGTGAGTTTGTCCATAACCACATAGCCTCATCTGGCTCAACATTTGGGTCTTCTAAGATTAACCCCTCATAGGAGATATGTAGTAGATTAGCATCCATTGAGTATGGCGACTCCTGTCCCTGCTCTCGCTTTGCAATATCTATACCATGCTCTTTTGCATAGGCTAATAGCTTCTCTCGTGAATTTAAATCCCACTCTCTCCAAGGGGCTATTACAGTTATATCTCCATTTAAACCTAAATATCCCAACTCAAATCGAACTTGGTCATTACCCTTACCGGTCGCCCCATGGCTAACAGCATCTGCACCCGTCTCTTTTGCAATCTCTATCTGTTTCTTTGCAATTAGAGGTCTTGCAATGGAGGTTCCAAGTAGATATTCCCCCTCATATATTGCATTTGCTCTAAACATAGGAAATACAAAATCTTTAACAAACTCCTCTTTTAAATCTAAAATAAATATATTC
>JALWZK010000227.1 GCA_027002665.1 Campylobacteraceae bacterium
AATATACTCCCTTATAGGGTTTGAAATATAGAAGAGGCTTCCAATAGGATAAAAGAGTTATGGTTTAAATATACTCCCTTATAGGGTTTGAAATAACTTTTTATTAATGTGGTGCATGACCATACTATCGTTTAAATATACTCCCTTATAGGGTTTGAAATTCTCCAAACTTTTTGATTGGTAAACGCCGAAGCTGGGTTTAAATATACTCTCTTAGAGGGTTGAAAATTAAGAATTTATATGTTTGTTTATATTGAGAGAAGATTTTAAGATTATATGGAGTTAATAGAGAAGAAATGATTAAGTGCAGAAGAGATTAAATCTCCTCTGCCTTTTGAACATCATATAAGATGTCGTCCATTGGGTGACGATACATAGGCATTGCAAGTCTCTTCTCATCGAGAATATGCCCAATAAATCCAATTGAGCGACCTACAATAAAGAATGCGTTTAGTGTTCCACTCTCTATAAACTCATCAATCTCTTTTTCTGAATATCCCAATGCTCTCCACATATCAACCATTAAGATACCGATAGTTCCATCAACATTTAAGATTAGGTTCTCCTTCTTACTTGTAGTGAGAGCCTCAACAGTTCTTGCATAGTCGAGTAGTGGAGTTGATGGGAAATGCTCTTTTGCAAAGTTTGTAAGTCCTGTAACTCTTAAATCTGGATTTTTAAGTGATTTAATTCTATGTCCAATACCCGGAATTGGCATACCCAATTTTTTCATATATTTTAAGAACTCTGCTGGAGTTAAATTATTATCATACGCATATTTAAAATACTTAGCTGCACCGTCAATAGCTCCACCAAATCGAGGTCCAATGGTTAATAGTCCGGTAACCAAAGCTTCAACTACACTCTTACCTGCTCTTGCTGTTACTTTTGCATTGTGAGCACCTGAAACCGCTGGTCCATGGTCTGCCACTGTTTTGAGAACAGTCTCAATAAACTCAGTTGCCCATTTTGGATATACCTTCTTAAACCATAATAGCGAGATAACATCTCCAATACCCTTTCCGGTATCCGGTGTAGCTACTGAAGAGATTGGATAACCAGCATAGGTCGCCTCTTCACCTCTATCATCTGAGATGGTGCAGATAAACTGCTTAGGTCTTCTCACTTTTGGAATAGGATTAATTTTTGGCTCTTCAATCTCACCAATAACCCCCTCCTCTTTCAGTTTGCCATAAACCTCTGCTATTGTCTTAGGTAAATCGTTAAAGCTATCAGGAACATAAATTCCAGCCTCTTTCATAGCTCTATTTTTATACTCTGCAGTCTCTATCTCTGCATTCGCAGATGCTCCTGCATGTCCAAATTGAACTCCACTACTAAAATATTTTGCAATAGTTCCGATACACCAAGCAATTACAGGCTTTTTAATCTTCCCACTCTTAACTGCATCTATAACTTTATACTCTTCAGTTCCTCCAACTTCACCAAGTAGGAGCATATATTTTACATCTGGATTACTCTCCATTCTAAGCATATTGTCAATAAATACAGAACCAACGAATCTATCTCCACCAATTGCAACACCCTCTGCGATACCATCAGCATTAATTGCAATAATATTACTTAGCTCATTGAATAGTCCACCTGAACGGGTGACCAATCCACATGAACCTGCTCTATGGAGTTTAGATTTAATAATATTATCAATAGTTCCACCAATATTTGCGATTTTAAATGCACCCGGAGCGATAGCACCCACAGTAGCAGGTCCAATAATTGTTACACCTGCATCTCTTGCAGCTTGATTCATCTTTCGAGCAAGTCTCTCTGGAATACCCTCTGCCGTTACCATAATAGATTTAAACTGCCCCTCAATAGCGATAGCCTCCATTACAACATTGTAAGCTGTTCTAAATGATGCAAAGTTTAGTAAAACATCTGCTTGAGGTTGCTCTTTAACTGCATCTGGTGTAGATTTATATAGAGGTATCATAATCTCATCGCCACCCCAAAAAAACTTTTCAAATTTACTACTACTTGTTGGAGCTACAATACCTGCAACTGACGGCTTCTCTCTCCCTATTGTGTAGTCATAATCCAACATTCTCTGAATTGCAGTCTTATTATTATTCCAGAAAATTGCCTGTGTATCTCTTGTATATAATTTACTCATCTCTATCTCCTACCTTACTTCTCTAATGCCATTCTCACAATGTCTGTGATGTGCGTCTCTGGTCCATAAACATGGATATCAAGTCCCAATCTCTCACCAGCCTCTTTTATATCTTTTAGACCCTTCTCATAGTTTGGTCCACCTCTTCGGACATATATGACTGTATTATGCTCTTTTAACTTGTCTGCATACTTCTCTAATGCTTGGATAATACCTGTAAATGTTTTTGCAACATCTGTAAAGTTAGCAATAGCTCCCCCAATAATTAAAATTTTTCCTCTTGGGTCTTTATATCTCGTCATAAGGTCAAAGATAGTCTCCGCATAGAACCTTGTCTCATTTGTTGTAGGTCCTCCACTATACTCACCATAGTTAGCCAAATCTTTTACACCAGCAAGGTCGGCAATAGTATCTGCATATACTACCGATGCTCCACCACCTGCTACCATTGTCCAGATTCTCCCTTGAGGGTTTAACACAGTAAGCTTTAGTGATGCTCCCGATTTACTATCTGCCTCTGCGATTGCTTTCTCTGCTGGAGACTGCTCTTCCATTCCAAATGGTGTAGGGAACTCTATATCACCCCACGCATCTTTCATCATAAATCCTGCTGTATCATCAAGTCTTGCAACAAGGTCGAGAATTGCCATCTCTCCATTCTCTAACATAACAATAGGGTTTATCTCAAGGTATGCAAAGTTCATATCTCTATAGAATTTAAAAAACTGCATAGCAAAAGATGCGAATGCTTCCTTGTTCTTAGCTGGAATATCTTGAGGAATATTTGCTTTAATAGCCTTTTTAATATTTGCATCTACCATATTAATTGGGATATGAACCTCATTTACCTTTTCGTCCCAACCCTCTTCAACTTCCATACCACCTTCTGCTGACATATATAGCACATCATCTTCACCAACAGTTGTAGCAGATATATAATACTCTTGTTCTTGTGTATGTGGAGTAAATGGCTCAACAATAAAGTGAGTTAAATGACCTGTTTGACCAGATAAGAGTGTCACCTCATGTGACTGTTTCTCATCAATCCATCTTGCTGCATCTTCTAATTGGACATCACCCGGTTTATTTATTTTAAAGAGAACTAAACCATTTTTACCTCTTTTTCCAAATAACATATCCGGTTTAGCAACTAAACTCTCTTGATTTAACCACTCAAAACCGTGTTCTTTCGCTTTCTCTCTTAATTCATCTCCACTAGTAACCAATACTGATTTAAATCCATAATGAAAACCATCGAAATATTCGTTCCAATGTCTGGCAAAGATAGCTTTACCATCATACTCTCTAATCGCTTTTTGAGCCATTGAGTCTCTCCTTTATTGAATGTGTTGAGTAATTCTATCATTACGAAAATATATTTTATATTTTTGATACGAATAGTCACTATAAGTTTTATTTAATTGTGTATTTTAGGAACATTTAGATTTTTACACTCCTTTATACCGTAATATCTCAATTGATATTGGAGTTTTTTGTGTTTTGCACTGTAACAATTCTGCCCTAATCTATCCAATTTCAATTTAATCCAATACGGTTTATAGAATGAGTAGGCAAAATGTTTACTCTTATCTCTCATAATATAAAATAGTGGTTTATGAAATATAATAATTAATGAGCTAAAAACCAGAGAGCCAATAACAATCTTAAATCCTAATCTATATCTCTTTTGAAACTTAGGAAGTCTTACAAGTAGAGTTCTATGGTATGTAACTAACATTAGTATAACAGCTACTATAACATAGGGGGCAAAATCTGTCATAATAACCTTCTGACGAATAGATAGTAAAATGGATAAGATAAAAGCTGTAAATGAGATATACCATAATATATCTTTCTTCTCTTTAAACCAAATTCTATATAGTGCGTAAAAAAAGTATATAAATACCAGAGGGGAGAATAGTGCCATATATAGACCAAATAGCTCTAAAAATTTTCCTTCGGGCTTTCCTCCAACATCTAAGCCATTAAAATATAATATGGAGATGGCTGTAAATATTATGGAGATAGTAAAGAGTTTACTATTCCGTCTAAATGCAAAATAGATAGATAGTGATATAAAAAATATTACAGAGGCATCATGAATAAAAAGGAGGGCTAACATTACAACTACTTGTAATATTTCCCTCTTTTTTATATGTAAAATAAGAAAAATTAGAACCAATGATATTACAAACACAGCAATATTGACTATTACTGATGAGGTAATAATACCAGGTAATAGTGCAAAAATTGTGGTTGATAGATAACTTTTACTATCTTCTCTACAGTATAATTTACTTATTTGAAAAAATAGATAGAGATTTAATAGTCCAGATAGTAGAAATGGAAGTCGAAAGTCCAATCCATTATTGAAATAGTTATCAAATAGGTGTGTAGCATAATATAAAATATTCCTCTCACCATAATAGACCGTCGCCTCATTCGGTCCTATGGGTATATTTATGGATAGATAGAGTAGTGCTAATATATAGAGGGATATAAAGAGATAAAATTCTTGTCTTGTCATATTTGACTATTAATATCTCTATTCTGTATTATTCTCATCAACCTCATCAGATTCTCCACTCCCCAACTCTTCGACCATTAACTCATCAATATTATTGAGCATTTGGGATTTTGGAGGCTCTATATTATCTTGTTTATCATCTACGGTAGTATCCTTTTGACCACTTGATATA
>JALWZK010000228.1 GCA_027002665.1 Campylobacteraceae bacterium
ATTATATTGGTGCTAAAGATGCAGATAGAGTTATTGTTGTTATGGCTTCAGCTACCAATACAGTAGAGGAGACTATAGAGTATCTAAATAGTAATGGATATAGAGTTGGATTAATTAAAGTTCGTTTAGCTCTCCCATTCTCAAGTAGAGATTTTATATCTAAGATACCAAAATCTGTAAAATCTATTGCAGTTCTAGATAGAACAAAAGAGGCAGGTAGTTTAGGTGAACCGTTATATCATGATGTAGTAACTTCACTATTTGAGAACCAAGATATTTTAGAGTTTAATATGCCAAAGATAGTTGGAGGAAGATATGGACTCTCCTCTAAAGAGTTTACTCCTGCTATGGTAAAGGCTATATATGATGAGTTGGAGAAAGATAATCCTAAAAATCACTTTACTATAGGTATTAATGATGATGTAACTCAAACATCATTAGAGTTTGATAAGAGCTTTATCTTAGAAGAGGAGAACCAATTTCAAGCTCTATTTTATGGTCTGGGTTCAGATGGAACTGTTGGGGCAAATAAAAATACAATTAAGATTATTGGAGAAGAGACAGACAACTATGCACAGGGATATTTTGTATATGACTCCAATAAATCAGGCACTATGACCATATCTCATGTTAGATTTGGCTCAACTCCAATAAAATCAAGTTACTTAATTGAGAGAGCTAACTTTATAGCAGTTCACCAAGCTGTATTTTTAGAGAAGTTAGATATTTTAGAGATAGCACATGATAATGGAATATTTCTACTAAATACTCCATATCCAAAAGAGAGAGTTTGGGATAGTCTGCCTAAGATTGCACAACAGAGAATTATAGATAAAAATCTAAAGTTCTATGCTATAAATGCGTACGATGTAGCAAAAAAGAGTGGAATGGGTAGGAGAATAAATACCATTATGCAGACATGTTTCTTTGCTATTAGTGGCATACTTCCACAAGATGAGGCAATAGATAAGATTAAGGAGTCTATTAGAAAAACCTACTCATCTAAGGGTAAAAAGATAGTAGAGATGAATTTTCATGCTGTAGATAATACCTTAGAAAATCTATTTGAGGTTGAAGTGCCAGATAGAGTTACAACCCAAAAAGAGTTAGCTCCATCTCTAAAAGGAGACTATAGTGAGTTTATAGCGAGAGTTACTAAAAAGATGGTTGAGTTTAAAGGTGATGATATTCCGGTATCTGACATGCCAGAAGATGGAACTTGGCCACTTGGAACAACACAGTATCAGAAGCGAAATACAGGAATTGAGGTCCCTGTATGGGATAGTGATGTATGTATTCAGTGTAATAGATGTGTTACAGTCTGTCCACACTCTGTTATTCGCTCTAAAGTCTTTGATAAAGAACTGCTTACAAATGCACCTATTGGATTTAAAGGTATCCCTGCAAAGGGTAAAATATTTGATAAGCAGAGAGACCTATTTAATATTACAGTCTCCATAGAGGATTGCACAGGGTGTGGTCTCTGTGTAGAGGAGTGTCCTGCTGTAAATAAGCAAGATAGTAGTAGAAAAGCTATAAATATGACCTCAAAATTAGATTTAAGAGATAATGCTTTAGATGATTGGGACTACTTTCTATCTCTACCGAATGTAGATAGAGATAAAATTGACTATTCTAAAATGAAAGAGGCTCAATTCTTAGAGCCACTATTTGAGTTTAGTGGTGCATGTCCGGGTTGTGGAGAGACTCCATATCTAAAATTGGCTAGTCAGCTATTTGGAGATAGAATGATAGTGGCAAATGCTACAGGTTGTAGCTCTATATATGGCGGAAATCTACCAACAACACCTTGGAAAAAGAACTCTGAAGGTAGAGGTGTTGCTTGGTCAAACTCACTATTTGAAGATAATGCAGAGTTTGGATTAGGGTTTAGACTATCTATTGATAACCATGCAAAGAGAGCAAAGGAGTTGCTATCTAAATTAGATATAGATAGTTCTCTAAAAGATGAGGTTATTAATGCAACTCAGAAAACTGAAAAAGAGATTGAGGCTCAAAGAGAGAGAGTCGAAAAATTAAAAAATATACTTAAAAATAGAGATGACTCATCGGAACTCTTAGAGCTTTTAGACTATCTCGTTAAAAAGTCGGTATGGATTGTTGGTGGTGATGGTTGGGCTTATGATATTGGATATGGTGGATTAGACCATGTCTTAGCTAGTGGTAAAAATGTAAATATTTTAGTTTTAGATACACAAGTATATTCAAATACAGGAGGTCAGCAGTCCAAAGCTACTATGACAGGAGCTGTTGCTAAGTTTGCAAGTGGTGGAAAATCTAGTATGCCTAAGGATTTAGCTCACATGGCAATAACCTATGAAAATGTATATGTTGCAAAGGTTAGTATCGGAGCAAATGAGAAGGCAACTCTGAAGGCATTTATAGAGGCAGAAGCCTATGATGGAGTATCTATTATTATTGCATACTCTCACTGTATTGCACATGGATATGATTTGCGTTATGGAATGAAACAGCAAAAGAGAGCTGTGGATAGTGGATTGTGGCCTCTATTTAGATTTAATCCTGAATATATTGGAACTGCTATAAATCCATTAGCACTTGATTATAAGGGAGCTAAAATAGATGTTAAAGATTTTATGTATAATGAGACAAGATTTAAAATGGCAGAGAAGATAGATAAAAAGAGGGCAGAAGAGTTTTTAGATACAGCAAGATATGCATCTAAAACACTCTATAATAGATATAGAGGAATTTTTGAGGAGTATGAGAATTTAAAAAATTAAATCTATTAAAAAAACTCGATAAATAGTCTTATATCTCCCATTATAATAAAACTATTATCGAATCGAGTAAAATTAAATATTTATTAATAACAGATAAAGAGCTTATTCCTTTTTTATTAAAAGATAAAGGTTATTTGGATAGTTTATATAATCCTGAATTAAAATTTGAAAATATTAGTGAAGAAGACCCAAAGATTGTATATTTAGGAAGGATTGACATATTGCATAAAGGTCTTGATATTGTTAACCGCAAAGGTACGCCGGTAGTTGTTACGGCTGATGGCCGAGTGGTGTTTGCCGGCTATAAGCATGGCTATGGGAAAATGGTTATTGTCGATCATGGTTTTGAAAAGTTGACCAAATATGGTCACTTGTCAAAAATTTCCGTGAATAGTGGTGATTCAGTGATCCGGGGGCAGGAGCTTGGTGAAATCGGCAGCACCGGGCGCAGCACCGGACCCCATCTGCATTACGAGGTTGTCGTTAATGGCAAAGCAGTAGATCCGGTTGATTATCTGTTAGATTAGTGCCTTGCAGATTGTTTTCTGTTTGAAGAAAACAAGAAATGTTCTGGTAAGAGTACTTATTTGCGGGCCGCAAAAGTTCTTTCAGGTTGCACTACAGTTCCCGCATCGACTTTCTTATATTCGGCTTATATTCTATGGTCCTCGTAGAACGTCATCCGACGTCTTTTTGCGGGGACTTTTTTATTTTTCAAGAGGTTAAATTTTTATGGCTAATTTTTTACAGGCAATTTTCGGAAGTAAGAACGATCGTGAAATTAAATCGATGCGGCCGCTGGTTGAGCGGGTTAATCTTGAAGAGGCGGCGTTGAAGCCGCTTTCCGATGCCCAGTTGCGGGCCAAAACCGCAGAATTCAGAGAGCGTCTGGCTGCCGGCACCGTTGATCTTGATGATCTTCTGCCGGAAGCCTTCGCCGTAGTTCGTGAAGCGGCGATCAGAACTTTGGGGATGCGCCATTTTGATTCGCAGGTTATCGGTGGTATTGTTCTCCATAGTGGCAAGATTGCTGAGATGAAGACCGGTGAAGGTAAAACCTTGGCCGCAACCCTGCCGGTTTATCTGAATGCCCTGACCGGCAAAGGCGTGCATGTTGTAACCGTCAATGACTATCTCGCTCGGCGTGATGCTGCCTGGATGGGTAAAGTCTACGAATTTCTGGGAATGACGGTCGGGGTAATTCTGAATGACCTTGATGATCAGGAACGGCAGGCCGCCTATGCTGCAGATATTACTTACGGAACCAATAATGAATTCGGTTTCGATTATCTGCGTGATAATATGAAGTTTTCGTTGGATGATTATGTCCAGCGGCCGCTGCATTACGCAATTGTCGATGAAGTTGACAGTATCCTGATTGATGAGGCGCGGACACCTTTGATTATATCCGGTGCGACTGATGACACCACGGAAAAGTACTATGTTATCGATAAAGCTTTGCGGAAACTGGTGCAGAAAAATCAGGCTCTGGACGAGCCGACCGATTATGAGCTTGATGAGAAGAGTCGTTCGGTAACCCTGACTGAGACCGGGGTTGCCAATGTTGAAGAGCTTCTGAAAGTTGATAACCTTTATGAACCGACCCAGATTGAAACCCTGCATCACGTAAATCAGGCATTGAAAGCCCATGTCCTTTTTAAACGGGATGTCGATTACGTGGTTAAGGAAGACAAAGTTATTATTGTTGATGAGTTTACCGGGCGTTTGATGGATGGCCGGCGTTACAGTGATGGTTTGCATCAGGCGCTGGAAGCCAAGGAAGGGGTAAAAATCGAGCGGGAGAATCAGACTCTGGCGGCGGTAACCTTTCAGAATTATTTTCGTATGTACGAAAAATTATCCGGTATGACCGGGACCGCAGATACCGAAGCGGTTGAGTTTACGCAGACCTACAACCTCTCCGTCGTGGTGGTGCCGACCAATGAGCCG
>JALWZK010000229.1 GCA_027002665.1 Campylobacteraceae bacterium
TTGAAAACTCCATCGATTCTCCTATTTTTTATGTAATTATACATAAATTTGAACTAAATTTCACTACAATTTACCTTATGAGATGAGACATTATCATCTGATTCAGCTTTACTATTTAAATAGTAGAAACACTCATTATAATTTAAGCTCTTATTGTAGAGAATTTTATAAAATCCTATAGATACAGCTATCTTATCTTCTCCAATAAACTTAGGATTAGAGCCATATTTTACCAGATTCAATACATTGACCTCCCCAAGCTTAACAGCTTTATCTCTTGCATACTTCTCAACTTTACTCCAAATTTCTCGATTAACTTTTGGAACTTGTGGAATAATATTAGCCAAAGAGTAGGTAGCATTTAGACTCTCTTCACTCCAATCAAAGGAGGCATCTGGTGCAAGGTGTCCTCTATCATATCCTGAATTGGTGTAATCACTATATTTTGCTCTATACTGCTCATCTATTGTCTCCTCTTCATAAAAATCTGGTCTCTCTTCAATATTTAACTCATTTACCAAATCCCCCTCTAAGGTATAAAATACAGCTTTTGCAGCTTTAAATTTATAGTCATAACATATCTCAAAGAACTCTTTATTAATTATCTGATTACAAGTTTTGCTATTTATATATCTGGATTTATAATCTGATTGAGTAGAGCTACTACTATCTATAATAATATGCTCATTTAGATTAATTGAAGTGCTACTATTCTTATCAGAGACTATATTTTCATCACTATTAGAACTATTTAAATCCTCTACTTTTGGCGGTGTAGGTGATGGGATTTCTATAGTAGGGGTTGGGGTTGGATTTTGAACTAAGACGAGAGTAGTATTTGAACTATCTGTTATAGTGCTAGTGCTACTATTGGTATCACTAACTTTGAGAGTGCCACACCCCACAAATAGAAATAGGGTAGAGGTCACTATTAAATTTCTATAAAAAGCCATATTTGATTCCTGAATATTATGATTTTCTTACATTATATTATTAATTTATTACTTAAAAATAACTTTTATAAATTTCCAAATAGTTGAGATTCTATCTGTTGGCTCTTTTTCTCCCACCCAATAGGCTATAACCGATTTTTGAAATGATTTCCTCTGATATAATTGGACTAACTTCTCACTAAAATAGTCATTACTTAAAAATAGTCTCTGAAGTAACCTTAAAAATTTAAACTTCTTAAGATATAGTCTCTCCCACTCCTTTTGATAGAGAGATGGCTCATTTTTACTAATTGCATTGACGGCTATAGATGCCGATTTCATAGCGTAATATATCCCCTCATAGGTAAATGGCAATACCATAGATGCACTATCCCCAACAAAAAATATATTTTTCTTAAAATAGACTGCCCGTTCACCACTCCATTGAGGAATATAATACCCCTTAGCTCTATTTTTGCTACTATCTAAATTACTTTTTTTTAAAAAGGTATTAAAATATTCTCCAATTTTTTTTTCATTATTAGAAGCTAATCCAATATTAATTCTATTATGGTGAGGAAAAATCCAAGAGTAGTGCTTTGGAGATATATCACTACCAAACCAGAATTGACAACTATCAATATTTATATTTTCTATATCCATATATCTAGTAATAATACGACTATGAGTCTCATTTAGAGCTTTTTTTCTAATAGTAGAGTTTACACCATCAGCGGCTATAATGTATTGGGCATGAATTTCAAACTCCATATTTTTAGATTTGGCAAAGACTATAGGAGAGTTATTTAAATCTATATTATAGGCTTTAGCCTCAATAATTTTAGTTCCACCCTCTCTTGCTAACTCTCTCAATTTTCTATCAAACTCATAACGATTAACAATGGTTAGAGGGTAATCTTTTATATTAACTATTGCTCTATTTAATTTAGGAGATATAATTTCAATCTTACTTATCTTTTTATGAATTAGCGATTTTGGAATATTAAATTCACTAAATGCACTCATTATCAATCCTCCACCACATGGCTTTGTAAAATTTAGATTTTTCTCCAATAAAATATTATTTATACCCAATCTATTTAACTCTCTACACGCGGTAGCACCCGCTGGACCACCACCTACAACTAAGACTCTACAACTTAATTTTTTCATCAATCTATTTTTAATCCTTTAAAGCCTTATAAACCCCAACTATACTAACAATGACAACTACAACTATAAATCCAACCATAACCCAATCTAAAATAGCCATTTTTAATCCTTTATCTCTTGATTTCTTAACTGTCCACAAGCACCAGAAATATCTAATCCTCTAGACTCTCTAATAGTGCAGTGTAACCCTCTTGAGGTTAAATAGTCCTGAAATTTTAACATACTCTCTCTATCTGGTCTTTTATATTCACTATTCTCATAAGGGTTAAAATATATTAAATTGACCTTAGCCTTAATTCCATTGAGTAGAGAGAGCAGTTTTTTAGCAGATTTTATATCATCATTTACACCTTTAATAACGAGATACTCAAACATTACTCGCTTTCTCTCATTAATGGGAAACTCTTTTACTGCATCTATAATAGATTTTATATTATATGCTTTATTAATTGGCATTAGTTTTTCTCTTAACTCATCATCAACAGCATGTAGAGATATGGCAAGATTTACACCGAGCTTCATTTTTCCAAGTTTTACTATTTTAGAGCTTAATCCTGATGTTGAGATAGTTTGTCTATGTGGGGATATTGATAGACCGTTAAGCTCAGAGAATATCTTAGAGGATTGAGCAACAGCTTTTAAATTATCTAATGGTTCTCCCATTCCCATATATACAATATTTAATCTTCTATTTGCCTCTATATTATTATCCCTTTTGATTAACCTAACCTGCTCTACAATCTCACCTGCCGTTAAATCTCTTAAAAATCCACTCTTGCCTGTTAGGCAGAAAGAGCAACCAACTTTACAACCAACTTGAGATGAGATACAGACTGTATATCTCTCTCTATGTTTAATAGCTCCATCACTATGATACTCTGCTCTTCTCATTAAAAGTAGGACTGCTTCGATTGTATTTCCATCTTTTAGCTCAAATAGATACTTTTTAGTCCCATCTATGCTCTCCTCTACTCTATTTATCTTTAATGGAGCAATCTCAAATCTCTCTTTTAACTCATCTCTCAATGTTTTGGGTAGATTTTTCATATCCTCAAATGATGTAACATATTTGTGATATAGCCATGAGTATATCTGTTTTGCTCTAAATTTTGGTTTTATAAGCTTAGATAGCTCATCTTCTCTAAAATCTTGAATATTTGGTTTCATAATTTTCCTTTATATATTTTTCCAATCTTCTCATAGCCTCTTTATGGTTTCTTATAAAATCTCTATGTGCATCTTCATTTGTATAGTTTGTTACAATAAAAACTCCACTCGCCTTAATATTAAAGCTCTTTGCTACCTTTAATACGGAGAAGAACTCCATATTCTCCAATAGAATATTTTTTAAGATATAGAGTTTTGAAATATTAAAATCTGTTGTTATATAATTAGAGGAATTTATTATAGTTTCAGATGAAACATTACTATAAGTTGATACAATACTCTTAATTGGTGTATATGAGTTGGCATTAAAAAAGCTATTCTCTATATTTGAAGCTACTTTAGACTCCACTATATCAAATATCTTATGGTTACCATACGAACCTGCTGTACCTATAAATAGGATAGATTTAACCCTATTTTGCATTAACTCTTCTGTTAGATTTATTGCCATATCTATTAACCCAATGCCCATAGGTTTTGCAAAACTAAAACTCTCTATATCTCCTGCACATATTATCATCTAAATTCTCACAGCTATACCATTTGCTTTCAGATACTCTTTTAACTCCATAATATCAATCTCTCTAAAATGAAATATAGAGGCTGCCAATGCTGCGTCTGCTCTCCCCTTAGTAAATGCATCTCTTATATGCTCCATAGTTCCAGCTCCACCAGAGGCTATAATTGGAATATCAACCACTTCTGAAATGCGATAGTTCAACTCATTATCAAATCCTGCTTTAGTCCCATCTGCGTCCATAGATGTTACAAGTAACTCTCCTGCACCTCTGCTATATGCCTCTTTTGCCCAACTAACTGCATCTATTTTTGTATCATTTCTTCCACCATGAGTAAATATGTGCCATTTATCCTTAGATACTCTCTTAGCATCAATAGCCACAACAATACATTGAGAGCCAAACCTCTTTGCACTCTCATTTATAAAATCGGGTCTCTTTATAGCAGAGGAGTTAATACTAACCTTATCACACCCAACATTTAGAAGATTATATATATCTTTTAGTTCTCTAATTCCACCACCAACAGTTAGAGGGATAAAAACCTCTTTTGCAACCTCTTTAACTACATCTACTATGGTATCTCGCCCCTCATGTGAAGCTCCAATATCAAGAAATGTAATCTCATCAGCCCCCTCTTCATTATACCTTTTTGCCACCTCTACAGGGTCACCTGCATCTCTTAACCCTACAAAATTTACACCCTTTACAACTCTGCCTCTATTTACATCTAAGCAGGGTATAATTCTTTTTGCAAAATATTCCATTGTTTTCCTTAATAATGATTTAGAGTTTGATTATTTTCTTTTTCAATAGCTATAAAATCTCTATTATATTCTCTAACTCCCTACAAAT
>JALWZK010000230.1 GCA_027002665.1 Campylobacteraceae bacterium
TTTAGTATTAATGTTGTAAACAATTAACCCCCTATAATTTATATTTAAATGATTATATCTTTAATAAGATAAAATTTTAACTTCACTAACTCCATTTCCCCTTTTAATTATATTTATCTGTGTAGATATCCTATCTTTAAGAGTCTCTACATGGGATATTATTCCTATGAGTTTATCTTTGGATTTAAGAGATTCTAAGGTGGAGATTACTATATCTAAGCTCTTAGGGTCTAATGAGCCAAAACCCTCATCTATAAATAGAGAATCTATTTTAATATTTTTTAATGCTAAATCGGATAACCCCAAGGCTAAGGCGAGAGAGATAATAAATCTTTCCCCACCACTTAAGGTATTAATATCTCTTAAGATACTCGCTTGATAGTGGTCAATTAATCCAAACTTTAGAGCATCTCTCTCCGTTGTATATTTAAATATCTCTAACTCATATCTTGGTGCCAATTTTCTTAAATGAACATTTGCCAGATTAATAAGAGATATAAGAGTTAATCTTTGAACATATATATTGAATGAGTCTATAGTGCCACCCAATAGCTTAAATAGTCGATTTAGGGTATCTAATCTACTCTGTTGAATATTTAAATCCTCCAATATTTTTCTATGTTTGTCTCTCAATTGAGAGTCCCGTTTCAGTCTCTCCACTATTTTACCCCTCTCCTCTAAGAGTCTATTTATACGCTCTTGTATAGATTTTTCATTGTAAGAGGCTATTTTATCTTTTAATATCTGTAATTTACTATTTAACTCTTCCCTCTCCTGCTTAACCTCTCTTAACTCATCTTTTATCCTCTTTATACTCTTTTTTAAACTATCCACTCTATCTTTTGACTCTATCTCTATCTCTATTTCTCTTATCTTTATATGCTCTATATCATTTTTAACTCTATCTATCTGCTCTCTTATTAGAGAGAGTTCGGAGATTAAGGAGTCTAAATCTATACTTAAAATCTCATCTTGCTCTCTTGCCTCTCTACTCTTTAACTCTTGATAATCCAATATGGCTCTATTGACAGTTGTCATATCTCGTAGATTGGATAAATCTATACTATCTTTAATCTCATTTAATCTAATATCCATCTTCTCTATTCTATTTGTAAGATACTCCCTATCCCTCTCATATCGACTTATCTCTTGTAAAACATTTTTTAGATTTTCATCTAAGATAGATATATCTCTCTTTATCCTCTTTATCTCAACTTCCCTTTTAGATGGCTCTATCTCTTGATACTCTTTTATCTTAGGGTGGATAGTAGAGCCACATAGTAAACATGGCTCCCCCTTTTTAAGTTTTGCTCTCTTATTTTTTAAAGATGCAATCTCTATTTCAAGTCTATATATATGCTCCTTATCCTCTAATCGCTCCTCCAAGCTTGATTTCTCTCTTTTTAAATCTTTCTCTATCTCTAATCTATCTTCCAATTTTTTTAAAATCTCTTTTAAATCAATCTTCTGTTCTCTCTTCTCAGAGATTAGTTCAAGATACTCTCTCTCCAATATTAACTTATCTATATCGAAATTGCTCAACTCACTCTTTATATGTTTTAGTATATCCTGTTTAATAGCCTTTTGGCTACTCTCTAACTCAAATTTAGTCTCTTTATCTCTTAAACTCTTCTTTAAGGTATCTATCTTAGATAGATTTTTATCTATTCTATTCTTACTCTTAAGTTTCTCATTTTCAATCTTTCTATATATATCTTCTATATCTCTATTATATAAAATAATATCTCTACTTAATCTATCTATTTGACTATTTTTATGCTCTACAGAGCTGTCAATTTTACTCTTTAAGGATTTTAAATTGTCTATTTTAGATTTAACTATATCCAACTCTTTTAACTCTATCCCTATCTCTGTTAATCTATTATTTAACTCATCTCTATTCTGTAATAACTCTTCAGAGCTAAGTTTAACTTTATTCAATATCTTATCGACAGCCCTCTCTTGAGCCGTAATCTTCCCTCTAAGTGTAACACCTATCCTTTTATATATATCTTCACCTGTAATTTGCTCCAATAGAGTTCCCTTCTCCTTCGATGATGCCAATAGAAATGCCGAGAAGTCACCTTGAGCCAGAAGGACAGCCCTTAAAAACTGTTTATAGTTTAGATGTAATATACTCTCTACATTGGCTACTATATCTCTCTTTTTTTCCGATATAATCTTACCGGTTGTCAAATTTTTTAATCTAACACTCTCTATAGGTCTATTTAATTTTTTACCACCTCTCCCCAAGACTCTAATAGTCCATGTAACCTCATAGGTTTCACCCTTAGTGGTAAACTCTACAATAGAGAGTGCTTCTCTACTTCCATGATTTACAATATCTGATAGATTTCCACTCTCCAATCTTGGAACTCTATGGTAGAGAGCTACCGTAATAGCGTCTAATATGGTGCTTTTCCCTGCACCTGTCACCCCTGTAATTAGAAATAGTCCTGTTTGAGTAAACTTCTCATCTCTGAAATCAATCACAATAGGTTTTGAGGAGCGAAGAGAGTTTATATTTTGTAATACTATCTTATCAATTCTCATGGCTATCCTCTCTTACAGTAGATAATATCTCATAAAAAGCATCTTTAACTTCAGGATTATCTTCGAGATTAAAATTCTCATCTTGACACTTCTTTAGAAAAATATCTTCTGGAGTTAATGAAGATAAGGATATAGTTCCATTCGCCACCTCACTATGATAGTTGAACTCTCTACTCTCTACAGATACCTTAATCACCTCTAAGTTTAAATTTTCACTCATATCCATTATCTTTTCATTTATTAGTAAATCTCTATCTTTAATATTAATCTCAACCCAACTCTGTAATGGTAATTGACTATCAATAGATTTTAATCTATTCTCTACCTCATCTATTGAACATCTAATAGATATTAAATCCCTAAATTTTGGGACTACCACCTCCTCAATATTTAACTCTCTACCATTAACATCTAACAGAATCACCTTAGAGTCTCGCTTTGCATCATTAAAACTTAGAGGAATTGGAGAGCCACTATATCTAATATGCTCTTTTCCTCCAACCTTTTGAGCCTTATGGAGATGTCCCAATGCAATATAATCGAAACTATCTGGAAAATCATCTGCCGATATATCTCCAATTCCACCTACATATATACTACTCTCACTATCACTCAGAGTTGTATTGGTAGCAAATAGGTGTCCCGTTGCAATACAAAAACTATTATCATCTCTCAACTCTGCACACCTCTTTGCAACCTTAGAGTAGTAGTCGATTAGAGCTTTTCTATATCTACTATTTATATCATTGAAATCCTCTCTCGATATAGCCTCTCTAATATCTCTATCCCTCAAAAATGGAACAGCTGCCACTATAATATTGCTATCTTCTATTGGAAATATATTATTCTCAAGTCTCCCAACCACAGAGATATTGAGAGCATTCAATATATCTTTGGGAGCCTCAATAGTAGATGGTGAGTCGTGGTTTCCCGCTGTAATAATTACTCTTTTACATTTTGTCTCATTTAAAGAGATTAAGAAGTTATAATAGAGCTTTAAAGAGCTATTTGACGGCATAGATGTATCAAATATATCTCCTGCAACTATTAATAGTTCAATCTCATTATCTGCTATATAGTTACTTAACCAATTAAAAAAGGCTATATGCTCTGCTTCTCTTGGCTTCTCATATAGTCTATGTCCAATATGCCAATCTGAAGTGTGAAGTATCTTCATTCTAAAAATACCTTAGATTTTATCTCATTGCTAATAAATTTAGCATGTTTTAAAAAGAAAAAATGGTCACCATTCAAAGTATATAGAATACTACTTTGAATAAGTGATGCTATCTCTTTACCTGTATATAGAGGAGTAGCCGTATCCTGTTCCCCCCAGAATATGAGAGCATCTCCTCCATACTTATTAAACTCCTCTCTAAAATCCTCATCGACCACATTTTTAAATGTCTCATACATCTCATGGCTCATTCCCTTTGCATCAGAGGATATAAATAGCTCTCTAATCTTGCCAATTCCCAAAGGTTTAAGTAGTTTAAAAATAGCAATTTTAATCCTAACTGACAATGGTTTTTCAATCTTAATTCCTGCCGAAGAGAGTAAAATTAAATATCTTGGATTAAGCAGAGTTGCTACCTTCCCACCAAATGAGTGACCCATAATAGCAGTTGGATATATCTTTATCGCCTCTATAAAGATAGATACAATATTGGCATAATCCATAGTGGTCAATATCATACTATTACTGCTACCACCAAAACCGGGTAAATCGAGATATATCTGCCTATATCTATCCAACTCTTTACCAAATGCCTGTTTCATTATCTCTTTATTACTACCCCACCCATGTAGGATTAGAATATCTATATTTTTATCTGAATTTACTATCTCATAACTAAGTTTAAATCTTTTATCCTTATATGTAATCTCTTTTAGTGCCATAGAACTACTTTTTTAGATGAATTTTATCATCTTTAAGCTAATTAATTACTACTTCTTTGCTTAAAAAAAAATATATATATTAAATAATAATAGGAGATTTATTAGTTAAAACTTTCTATTTTTTTGCATTTTTAATATTATCATATTCACAACTAAATCTAGGCGAAAAATTAAACCCCTGCTTATG
>JALWZK010000231.1 GCA_027002665.1 Campylobacteraceae bacterium
ATACCATAGCATTTGACTATAAACAGATTAAGTGGTCAGATGCGAAAGGGTATAAGGATTTTGGTTGGAGTGACCAAGATGTCTATGCGTTAGGATACCAATATGTATCAAATAAGTGGAGATATAGATTGGGTTACAATCACGCATCTCACCCTATTGATGAGGCTCAAAGTGGTCCAGCTGTAATTAAAGCTGGAAATTATGCACAAGCTGGCGGAAATGCACTAAATCTATTTAATCTTTTAGGTTTCCCAGCTACAGCAGAAAACCACTACACTCTGGGATTTGGATATGAGTTCACCGATAATTTTTATGTCGATTTAGCCTATGTCTATGCACCTAAGACTAAAACAACTATGAATACCATTGTTGGCTTAAATTCTGAAAATGGAGATTTATATACGGGACCAACAACTGTAGAACACTCTGAATCAAGTCTATCATTTCAATTATCGTATAGATTCTTTTAGAGCTACCCAATAGCTCTAACTCTTTTGATAATGAAATCTACAAACTTATCACTATCATTAAAACATTTTACTACTATATACTCCTCATATTGCATTCTATTGGCAATCTCTCTAATCTCAATATCAAGCTCAAATATAGTTTCAGAGTTATCAATAGTAAAGGATAGAGGATATATGACCACTTTTTTATTATTTTGAGTTTTTATAGTATCTATTAGAGTTGGTTCTAACCATAATGAGTTTCCAACTTTTGACTGATATGCCAATCTAATATCATTAAATATAATATTTTTACTTCTAAGATATATCTTAAGTGCTGAAACATTGGCCTCAATCTGTTTCTGATAGGGGTCGCCCTGCTTTACAATTTTCATAGGTAAACCGTGTGCTGAGAGGATTAAATCATACTCTGTTGTATCTTTCCCCTCCATACTATCCATAATATTATCTGTAATCATAGCAATATAGTCATAGTTATCGTAGTATGGCTCTATAACGGTAATTGTAGGAGAATAGTTTAACTCTTTTAATCTATTCTCTATATCTTCAATGGAGGATAGTGTTGTGGTGGTTGAGTATTGTGGATACATCGGAAATAGGATTAAATTATCAACTCCACTATCTCTAAATTTTTTTAGAGCAGGTGATGCAAATGGAGGAACATAACGCATAGCAGGGGCAACTTCTATATCTAACCTCTTTTTTATTTTCTCTATTAATCTATCTGTAATCTCTGTCAATGGCGATTTACCATTCATATATTTTTGAAAATTGCTCTTTACCTCATTAACTCTCCTCTTTACTATAATAGTGCCTATAATTTTTCTTAAAAAGCTATTAATGGGTAGAATATTTTTATCTGAAAACATATTTTTTAAAAACAGCTCCACCTCATCAAGACTATTAGCTCCACCCATATTTAGTAAAATTAATGCTTTTTTCATTCAAATCCTTATATTTTTATGGTTTATAGAGGGGATATAACCTATCCTCCTCAAACTCAACTCGCTTTATTAGAATATCGCCTATTAACTCAAGCTCTTTTTTAAATCTATCCTTATGTCTATTATATAGTTCTAAATTGGAGCAGTCATCTATAAATTTTAAAGCAACCTCTATAATATTCTCCATCTCCTGTTTAGCACCATTAATAAAAGAGAGTTTACTACTCATATTTCTATATCTACTATTTAAATAGGAGTATAATAGAGTATCTTCAAAACTTATATGCATATCAAGCATAACTTTAAGTTGAGTCAACTTTTCTACTATTATCTCATGTTTCTCATTATTTATAAATAGGTTATATAGCTCACTATAGATATTAAAAAGTTTTTTGTGGTCATTTTTTAGTTGATATATAAGTGATGGATTATGCTCTCTCTCCATACAAAACTCCTGATATTAAATATCAACTATTATACTATAACTTAACAAAAAATTAAAATATTTATTTATATCCTATTCTTTAATTTTTCCAATCTCTGATTAGCCATATTTATAGTTTCAATATCTACCTCTCCACTATAAACCAACTCTTTAATGGTCTCAACCAATCTTTCAACGCTCACCATATTGTCTGCTGAGAGTTGATTTCCAAATAGTAGTAGGTCATTACCTGCATTAATAGCCAATTTTAGTGTCTTTTTTAGACTATATCTCTTTGTAATTGCACCCATCTGCAAATCGTCTGTAATAACAACTCCATTATATCCCAACTCTTTACGCAATAACCCATTAACTATCTTTCTGGATAGAGTGGCAGGATATTTAGAGTCCAATTTACTATGAAAGACATGAGCTACCATAACTGTATCTATATACCCTTGTTGGTTTAAAATTCTATATGGCTCTAACTCTTCTCTTCTCCAAAGCTTAGTTACATCTACAAAACCTTTATGTGTATCACCGAGAGATGAGCCATGACCCGGAAAGTGCTTTAAAGCAGTTAATACTCCATTAGCTCTCATTGCATCTATAAAAATCTTGCTATATTTTACAACCTCCTCTGGAGTTCTTCCAAATGAGCGACCCAATTTATAGATAACTCTATTTTTTCTATTAATTGCTAAATCAACAACAGGAGCTAAATTGTAATTGATACCTACCGATTTAAGCTCTTCTCCCATTTGATAGTAGATACTATATATCTCTCTATTAGAGCGACCTCTTATATCTTTTGCTTTGGGAAATTTACCATAGAAACCATATTTTCTCTTTAATCTCTGAACTTTTCCCCCCTCTTGGTCAATAGCAATAAGAAGTTTTCCATCTCTACTACAGTTTTGTAACTCACTCGTTAATCTTTTAACCTGCTCTATATTATATATATTTTTAGGCTCTTTTTTATTTACAGGATTTGCATCAAATAGAATTACCCCACCCAGATTATATCTATATATATCCCTACATATTTGACTATCAGGTGGTGCAGTAGTTCCAAAGAACCCAACCATTAACATGGCTCCGATCTTCTCATCTATGCTCTTTTGAGGTTCAATTAAAGACTCATCATCTGCCACAACTCTATCGATTGCACACCCATAAATAAACAATATAGATGTTAATAAAATAATTCTACCTATCATATCTCTATCTTCTTTCAATTAAATTTCTTAAAAAAGCGATTATAGCAAATTAATTGGGTATAATCTGCGTAATTTCTACAAGAGTGATAAAATAATAGTATAAAGAAGAAAAAAAATGACATTTAAAGAGTTTAATTTTAAAAATACACTAAACCAAGCTATTGAAAATGCCGGTTTTAAAGAGCCAAGTCCAATTCAAAAAGAGGCAATTCCAATCATATTGAAAGGATATGATATGATTGCTCAGGCACAGACCGGCACTGGTAAAACAGCTGCATTTGGATTGCCTATTATAGAGATGATGAGTGGAGATTCTGGAATTGAGACACTTGTTATTGTGCCTACTCGTGAATTGGCAATGCAGGTTAGTGATGAGCTTTTTCGTTTTGGTAAAACAGCAGGTTTAAAGACAGCTACGGTATATGGTGGAACAGCCTATAATAGACAGATAGATAGGATAAAAGATGCAAATATAATTGTAGCAACTCCCGGAAGACTATTAGACCTATTAAAATCAAACAAGATTAAATTAAATCCTAAGTTTGTTGTCTTAGATGAGGCTGATGAGATGTTGGATATGGGTTTTGTAGATGAGATTAAAAAGATTTTTAAATATCTACCAAAAGATAGACAGACTCTAATGTTCTCCGCCACTATGCCAAAACAGATTAAAATGTTAGCTCAAGAGATTTTAAATAGTCCAAAATCTGTAACAGTTACAAAGAGTGAAAGGACAAATAGTGATATTACTCAAAAATTTTATGTAGTATCCGACTATGAGAGAGATGATGCACTTTTGAGACTTATTGATTATAAAAATCCCACTAAGTCTATTATATTTTGTCGGACAAAAAAGGAGGTTGATAGACTCTCATCATATATGACATCTCAGGGGTTTAAAGTAGCTGGACTTCATGGAGATATGGAGCAGAAACAGCGAGAGAGAACAATTAAAGCATTTAAAGAGGGGCTTGTAGATATATTTATTGCTACAGATGTTGCAGCGAGAGGGCTTGATGTCCACGATGTATCTCATGTATTTAACTATCATATTCCATTTGATAGTGAGAGCTATGTCCACAGAATTGGACGAACAGGAAGAGCAGGAAATAAGGGTGAGGCTATCACTTTAGTATCTCCAAATGAGCTTAGAACTATTAAGAGAATAGAAAAAGATGTTGGTGCCAAAATGCTCAGTAGAGTAATACCTACTCGCCAAGAGGTGCAACATAGAAAAGATACCAATCTATTAAATCAGATTGCAAAAACTAAAATTACACCATCTGCAATAGAGTTGGTAAAAGAGCTTCAACATGATATCGATATTGTAACCATTGCCCATCTATTAGCATCTATGGTTCAGAAAGAGGTTAGTGTAAAAGGTAAAGAGAAAATTGGACTTAATAGAGAAGAGATAGAGAGACTTATTAAAAGGAGCAAATATCAAAAGGGTAGAGGTCGAAATAGAGATAGTAGGAGACATAGGGAAAGAAGAGATAGAAAGAGTAGAAAAAGGAGAGATAGTTTTTAAAATACACAATAAATAC
>JALWZK010000232.1 GCA_027002665.1 Campylobacteraceae bacterium
TTTTGTGGATTATACACTTCTTTTGATTAATATTTTGGTTATAATATCTTTTAAATAATACATTTTATCTTAAAAGATGTGATTTACTAATAAGGAAATTGTATGAGAATTTTAATTGTTCTATTTTCTATATTAATTATAAATATAGAGGCGGAAACTATTCGGGTCGATTATAAAGTAGAGTTTGGAATCGTTGGAGAGATAGGAGTGGCACATGCTAAACTAATTAAAGATGATAGAAACTATGAGATAGATATAAAATTGGAGACTACAGGTATGACAAAGGTTCTATCTGGAGATAGAAAAGAGGAGCATATATCCAAGGGACATATAGAGAATGGACTATTAGTTTCAGATATGTATCAAATTATTAAATCGCATGGCTCTAAAGCCAGTAATAGAGTATATACCATAGATCATAAACTAAAAAGGGTTATAAAGAAAGATAAAAAGTGGAAAAGGGGAAAATTATATAAAAATAGAACAAAAATATTAAAGTATTACTCTAAAGATGACCTGCTGACGCTCTATTTCAATTTAAATAAATATATAGAGGATAAAAATGTAAGTGAAGATTACCACTTTAGTGCAGTTGGTGCAGAGATACAGAAGGGATTTGTGGATATCCATATTCCAAAACCTGCTGAAATAGACAAGTATAAGGAGCTACTTGGAGATGACGGAGCATGGTATGCTCGGGCAATTGTCCACCAAAAGATATTTTCAAGTAATAAAGGAGAGCTATTTTTAAGTATTGGAGATGATGGAATTGCTAAAAAGGCAGTCTTAAAAGATTTAATTCTATTTGGAGATATTAGAGCTTTTAGAATAGATTAACTAAAAATGTGATATAATATTTTTAATTTCGACTTAAAACAAAAGGAATAGAAGATGAAGAGATTAATATTACTATTAATAACTATTATATCGCTAAATTTTATAGGCTGTGGAGGTGGAGGAGGAAGTAGCAAAGAGGCAAAAGAGCTACTTCAAAAGATACTTCAAGTTGTAGGTATTCCACAAGAGATTGTAGTAAATATCTGTCAAGATAGTAATGAGAATGGAGTTTGTGAAGATTTTGAGTTGCAGACTAAAGTAACTATAAATAGAGGTGATACTTTTAGTGATATTTGGCAGAAAATTAAGCTAACTGAAGATGGTAAATACTTCTTAACAACGAGAGATATAACAAAACCAATTCTATTAGAACTTCAAGATAGTGCAAATGTAACTTATGACAATGGAAAATTTACTCTTCCATTTAGTGGATTTAAAACTCATGAAAATAATGAGACTAAAGAGTTATCTATCTTGGCATCAATGGTTGATAAAAACTATTTTACCGATAGTGAATTATACTCTATTAGACACTTAAACAACAAAGATACACAAGATAAATTCTATGCAAAACTCTTAAAAGCATTAGAGGATAATATAAATACTTTAAGAGGTGTTGGATTAAATCCACAAGATGCAATGTCTGCCAATCTAAAAGAGATGGCAACTCAACTCATAGCTGATGGAATAAAAGATACTCTACCTCAAGATTTAAATAGATGTGGAGCAGATGGCGAGTGTGTAGATAGAAGATTAGATACTCTCTCTACCCATATAACAATCTCCAATGAGAGAGCAGAGAGTATTAAATCAGAAAGAGATAATAGTGCAACACCTACACCGACAACTACCAATAATAAAAAGGGACCACTTGTATCAAAAGAGGTAAAAGTAGAAAAGGGTGAATATGAAGAGACTAAAACTACTATAACTTTTGAATATAATAGTAAAAATCAGATTATTAAAGATATAAAAACCACTATTACAACATATCATACTGGTGAAAAACATAATAGTAAAGAGATATGCACCTATAATTATGATAATAAAGATAGATATATAGGAGAGGATTGTAGTGAAACCACTACATATAGTAATGGTGAGAGTGAAACAACCAATTCAAATACAGATGTAATATATAAAGATAATAAAATAGATAAATGGTTATATTATGATAACAATGGACATCTATCTGAATCTTGGGAAGCTTTAGAGTGGAGTGGAAATAAACCTATTAAATGGAAAACTATCTCTTACAATAGTGAAACAGGAGAAGAAGTGGGGACTTTAACTTGGAGTTCCACCTATACAAATAATAATCCAACTCACTTAGAAGGTGAAGATAAATATAGCAGTTGGAGTATAGATAGAAAATTTGATAATAGACTCAATCCATACTACTACTCATGGCAACAAGAAGTTTACTATTGGTTTGGCTGGTTTGGAAAAAATAATATAATTGAAGAGACTTGGACTACAACCTCTAAGCGTGATAGTGAAAATTATAGCTCTACTAAAAATACAAAAAATAGTATTACATATAATAGTTATAATATGCCAACAAGAATAGATACTACTGAAACATCTTCATATAATGGCAACAATAGTTATACAACCACCTCATATACCACTTATGAGTATATAGAGCCAAAGTAGATAAATAGCCTCACAGGAGGCTATTTTGCTTTATTTAAAATAGATAATCCCCTCTTTGACAGAGAAGTTTATAGTCACAATATTTACATCTACTTAAATCTTCGCACTTAGAGGCTACTATCTCTCTTGTATCTTTGAGTTCATCTATAATTTTATATAATATTTTAGTTTTTCTCTCCAACTCTGTAATAGGTTCTATTTTTCCATTAAAAAGCTCTATAAAGGCCAACTTTATATTGCTATATCTATCTTTTAAAATCTCACTATATATACTCATCTGAAAATCTGTCAATTTCTCTAAGTTTGTAACTCGATTCGGTTCTGATATTGAGCCACTCTTATAATCTATAATAAGCCATAGATTCTGATTTCTATCGATGCGATCAATCACACCTTTAAATTTAATTCCATTTATAGTCCCATCTATACTTTTTTCCACCTCTTCCACTCTCCAACCCTCTATAAAATGGTTTATCTGTCTCTCTATAAATCTATCTAACTTTTTTCTCCATAAGAGTTTATTAAACTCTATCTTAGCATCTCTATTCTCCAAGAGGGTATTGAATAGTCTATCTATCTGATATCTCATTGCTCTAATAGAGGTAAAATGGGTTCTTGTTTTAAATAGTCTTTCCAATAGATAGTGTAAAAATCTCCCTTCATCTATCTCTTCATTATCTCTAACCTCCAATTTTTTCTCATATTGATAATAATATTTTCTCTTACAACTTAAAAAGGTTTTCAGTCTTGTAGCAGACCATTCAATATCTTTCGGATTAAAATCTCTAATAATAGGCTCACTACTCTCAATAATCATAGATGGTTGGTTATATAAAATCTCTAAATTTGGCTCCACCTCTTCACCTATTCCCAGATTTAACTCATATAGATATGAGGCAGGAGACCTATTATTGCTTTGAGAATATATAATAACAGATTTCTCAGACTCCTCCAATGCTCTCTTATATAACTGTTTTTGAAGTGCCTCTCTATCTGTTTTAGTTGGAAGATTTGCCAACTTTCTTATATTTGAGTTTAAAAAGTTATCCTTAGCAGGAATGGCAGGAACTATCCCATCATTGAAATCTAAAACTATTAGACCTTTAAACTTAACACCTCTTGTCTCCAATGCTCCAAGAACTGTAACCTTCCCACCTCCCACATCATCAATAGTTAGCTTTTTTAATCTCTTTAACCATAAGAATAGCCAACTCTTTAGAGTCATCTCTTCAGCTTTAAATACTCTTTTAAAATTGAGATAGCTACTTTTAACTATATCTCTATCCAAATCTAAATTTATAAAATTAAAACTGTTAAAAAACTCATCGACCCCCACTATATCATTCGGTGATAACTCCTTTAGTGTCTCGATAGAGATACCATACTTCTCCAATATATCTATAGATTCTTTAGAAAAACTCTGCCAATATAGATTAATAGCCTCCAACTCTTTATAGTTTCTACTCTTAGAGTAGTCAAATCCCATAGCGAAGTTTAGATTATTGTATGAGTCGTATAGGTTGAGAGTATCTTTAAACTTCTCATCGGGTAAGACTACTGCAATATCTTCTGGAGCTATGCCACTATTGACCATCTCCTGTATCTCTTCAAATAGGATTGGAATTTGGGCTAATCTCTCCTCCACACTTAAAACTTTAGCATTTATTTTTCTCCTATTTGGTTTTATATCTATAATCTCTTTAGTGTGCAAATCGAGAGAGATATAACTATCCATAGGTAACTTCTCAATACCCATCTCTATAAATCTCTCTTGAACTTTCTGATTAAATTTAGTTGTTGCAAAATGGATAATAAAAGGTCTAACTTTTGCTATCTCTGATATGAGCAGAAGTTCAAATCTGCTCAAATACCCCTCTAAGAATAGCTCATATCTATTAAAATTCTCTATAAATCCATAATTTACTCTATATATCTTAGGGATAAATGCCCTATCTGTTAAACCTCTCTCCTCTAATAGAGTTTGATAATTTTTTAATAACTTTTTAAATAATTCAATATCTTTATCAAACTCTGCATATATGTCTCCACACATTAAATCATCAAAGGA
>JALWZK010000233.1 GCA_027002665.1 Campylobacteraceae bacterium
AACAACTAATGCATTTTCATCTTGCCATAAATTTTGAGCTTCAATGAAATCAATTCCATGCTTTTCTTTATTAATCTTGCTTTTGTTATCATCATATTCAAATTTCATAAAAATCCTCTTTTTAGTATATAAATTATACTTAAATTATATTATATTTGTCAAGATTAGGAAAATTTGTAGAAAGTTAACGGTGCTAAGCTAAGTGGCACTCCAATAGGAAATGGAAAGCGATAGCTTTCTAATTTACTGTAAGGAGTGTAAAAGAGTATTCGCTCCTGCGATTTGTTCTCCGAACACCTGCGGTGCAGGGAGAACTATTTATTCAAAGAACACTATATCACAAAAATTACAAAATAACGGACACATATAAATCTATATAAAATAAAAAATTAACTCTCCAATATTATTGGAGAGTTATCTTAAGTTATCTTTTAAAACCAGTTTCCGAAAAAATCTCCTCCAAAAAAATCTCCCCCGAAGAAGCCACCATCATTATCATCTTCTTTTTTATCTTTTACTGTAACATTAACTGTTGCACTATCCTCTCCACCATTACCATCACTAATGGTATATTTAAAGCTATCATCTCCACTAAAACCATTATCAGGAGTATATTTAACCTTATTATCTTCTATCTTTACAGTTCCATGAGACGGTTTTGTAGTAGATTTAATAGTTAGTCTATCACCATCAGCATCACTATCATTTTTGAGAACATCTATAATCACTTCTGTCTCATACTCTGTTGTTGCAGTGTCGTCATTTGCTTTGGGTTTACTATTTTCATTAGAATCACCACTTAGAGATTTTACTGCATTATATGTGTTTACTCTACCATTTGTGGAGACTTTATTCTTTAAATCAGCTTTTACATCTACACCATTTTCTATAGCTTTAATTCTCTCATCTACAGTTGAAGCAGGATTTACAGATGCTAAGAGTGCGACTATTCCTGCTACATTTGGTGTTGCCATAGATGTCCCTTGTAAGTAGGCATATTTATCTTCAGGGTATGTGCTTAAAATATTGGTTCCGGGTGCTGAAACCTCTACGGTTTTTTTACCATAGTTAGAGAAACTTGCTAACTTATCATCTTGGTCACTTGCAGCTACTGTAATAATATTGGTAGCACTATATGATGCAGGATATACAGGCTCATTATCTATATTTTTACTATCATTTCCAGCTGCCGCACAAAATACTACACCTTTATCACCAAGTTTTTGAATAGCTTTATCCATACTATCACCGGGTTTTCCTCCACTACCACCGTAACTTGCATTGATAGCTACAACATTTACACCATTATCAATCTGTTTACCCACATAGTCCAATCCCTCTAAAATATCACTGGAGTAACCGTAACCGTTAGGTCTAAATACCTTAACTGCCATAATCTGAACATTTTGTGCAACTCCACTTACACCATTATTGTTGTCTCCTACTGCACCTATTGTTCCTGCTACATGAGTTCCGTGATAATGACCTTTCTCATCATAAGGTTTATCGGGCATTGGGTTATTATCATTATTACCATCATTATCACCGGCAAAATCATAGCCGTGATTGGTAGCTCCATTCCACATATTATCGACTAAATCACTATGGGTGTAATCGACTCCCGTATCCAATACTGCTACTACTACCTCTTGGTCACCCTTCTCTATCTTCCACGCCTCATCAACATCCATATCGGCATCTTTTGTGCCACTCTTATTATTTACCTTTTGACCTGTATTTTCAATTGCCCACAATTTATTATAGTATGTGTCATTGCTTCTAAATGATACATTAGCATAGTTCTTCTCTACACTCTCTATTATACTATCCGCCATAGGCATATTTTCAATCATAGATTTTATCTGCTCAAAACTTCTATTTGGAACAGTAATATGGACGGCATTTATTAGACTATAGCTATTATAGCTCATCTCAGAACCAAATAGATTTTGCAACTTTTTAACCACTTGTGAGGACATTACGCCATCTTTAAGTAGTATAATTGCTTCATGTGGAGCAAATATTTTAGCTGTATCGCTATTATTAATAAAGCTTTTGTTATCAACTTCTATAATGTTAGAGGCATTGGCTTCATTAATAAACAAGAGGGAGGCTGTAATTGCTGAGAGAAATAGATACCTTTTTTTCATCTTTTATCATCTCCTTTGGGAATAATTTACCTAATTATATTGATTTGAAATTAAATTAATATTAAAACTTAATCTAATTTATAAAAACAAGATTAATATAATAATATCTGAGATGATATTTCACATGGTAGGAGCTACCCCCCCAAAAGGGGTAGAGATTTTATATTTTATCGATAATACTATTTAAAGTAGCACTTGGACGCATAGCCTTCTCTGCTAATTCATCGTTAGGATGATAGTAACCACCGATATCAGCAGGTTTACCCTCAATAGATAGTAGCTCTTCAATAATCTTAGTCTCATTATCTTTTAGAGCTTGTGCAATAGGAGCAAATTTCTCCGCAAGTTCTCCATTTGAACTATTTGCAAGTGCCTCTGCCCAATATAGAGCGAGATAGAAGTGAGAAGCTTTATTGTCTAGCTCTCCCGCTTTTCTACTTGGAGCTTTATTATTTTCAAGATATGCCTCATTAGCCTTATCTAAGGCTTCCGTTAATGCTTGTAGCTTTTCATCTGAATATTTTCTACCGAGGAATCTAAGTGATTCAGCAAGAGCTAAAAACTCTCCTAAGGAGTCCCATCTTAAGTGGCTCTCTTTTAAGAATTGAGCAACATGTTTTGGAGCAGACCCACCAGCACCGGTCTCATATAGTCCACCACCTGCAAGTAGTGGAACGATAGATAACATCTTAGCAGATGTTCCAAGTTCTAAGATAGGATACATATCTGTTAGGTGGACTCTTAAAACATTTCCTGTAACAGCAATAGTATTTTCGCCTCTTCTAATTCTCTCATTTGTAAATCGAGTAGCAGAGGTAATATCCATAATTCTAATATCTAAACCTTCTGTATTAAACTCTGGAAGATACTTTTCTACTTTCTTAATCATTTGGGCATCGTGAGCTCTATTTTTATCTAACCAGAATACAACAGGAATCTGCTCAATTTGACCTCTCTCAACTGCCAATCTTATCCAGTCTTTAATTGGAATATCCTTAGCACGAGACATTCTCCAAATATCACCCTTTTCACACTCAAAACTCATAAGTTCAGTGCCATCTTCTGCCGTTACGGTTACAGTTCCTGCCTCTGCAAGTTCAAATGTAGTTGGGTGAGAGCCATACTCTTCTGCCTTTTGAGCCATAAGACCAACATTTTGCATAGTTCCCATTGTAGCCACATCAAATTGTCCATTTCTAACACAATCCGCTACCATCTCTTCGTGGAACATCGCATAGGTGCTATCTGGAATAACAGCTACACACTCTTTAGCATCACCATTTCTATTCCACTGCTTACCACCTTCACGGACAACTACAGGCATAGAAGCATCGATAATGACATCATTAGAGGCATTGAAATTTGTTTGACCCTTATCTGAATTTATCATTGCAATCTCTGGAGAATCTGCATCAACTACTGCTTGGAATGCGTCTAAAATCTCTTGCTCTTTTTCATGACCTGCAATTTTCTTCTCAATATCTGCAATACCAAGATTTGCATTTACCCCAAGCTCTTTAAATACATCTGCATACTTCTCAAATACAGGAGCAAAGAATACCTCGAGAGCGTGACCAAACATAATCGGGTCAGATACCTTCATCATAGTAGCTTTGAGGTGAATTGACCATATAAGCCCCTTCTCCTTTGCCTCATCTATGGTTTTCTGAATAAATGCTCTGAGTTTTTTAACAGACATAAATGTTCCATCGAGAATTTCACCATCAAGTGCCTCAATTGTTTTTAGCTCTTTACCATTTAGGGCGATAGTAACTTTTTGTCCCTTATCCATAGTGACAGACTTCTCATTTCCATAGAAATCACCATCTCCTCCCATGTGAGCAACATAAGCTTTAGAGTTCTCTGCAAAAGGTTTAAGTCTATGTGGATGTTTTTGAGCAAATCTCTTAACAGCTTTTGCAGCTCTTCTATCTGAATTTCCCTCTCTAAGCACCGGATTAACAGCTGAACCGAGACAAGGATTATATTTTGCTCTAATCTCTTCCTCCTCTGGAGTTGAAGGATTTTCAGGGAAATCTGGAATATCATACCCTTGAGATTGAAGCTCTGCAATACACTCTTTAAGCTGACTAATAGATGCTGAGATATTTGGAAGTTTAATAATATTAGCCTCTGGTTTATGCACCAATTCTCCAAGCTCTGCTAAGTTATCCTTTGCAAGACCCATTGCCGATAATACTCTTCCCGATAGTGAAATATCAGAAGTTTCAACCGTAACTCCTGCCGATTTTGTAAAACCATTTACGATTGGTAACAGTGAATAGGTTGCTAATGCTGGAGCCTCATCGATTTTTGTCCATATAATTTTTGGTAATGACATATATCAATCCTTATGTGTAGTTTAATAGCATGAGTTTATCAATTT
>JALWZK010000234.1 GCA_027002665.1 Campylobacteraceae bacterium
GGATAATTTAGATGAAATATTAAAATCACATAAGCTTACTCATCAAGATTATGAGCATATAGTTAAGATACTTGATGGAAGAGAGCCAAATATTGTTGAGCTTGGGATATTTTCAGCTATGTGGTCGGAACACTGCTCCTATAAATCAAGTAAAAAATATCTCAATGGTTTTCCCACTAAGGCACCATGGGTTATTCAGGGACCGGGAGAGAATGCTGGTGTTATCGATATTGGTGGGGGCATGGCTGGTGTATTTAAGATGGAGTCACACAACCACCCAAGTTTTATTGAGCCATATCAAGGTGCGGCTACTGGTGTAGGAGGAATACTTAGAGACATATTTACAATGGGTGCTAGACCTGTTGCCAATATGAATGCTCTGAGATTTGGAAATATAACAGATAAGGATAAAATATCAAAATATCAAAGACATCTTGTAAAGGGGGTTGTTAAAGGTATTGGGGATTATGGTAACTGTATGGGAGTTCCTACAATTGGGGGAGAGGTTAGCTTCGATGAGAGTTATAATGGAAATATCTTAGTAAATGCCTTCTCACTTGGTTTAGTAAAACAAGATGAGATATTTCTCGGAGTTGCTAAGGGGATTGGAAACTCCGTTATCTATGTAGGCTCTAAGACGGGAAGAGATGGATTGGGTGGAGCTGTTATGAGTAGTGATAGCTTTACTGAAGAGAGTAAATCTCTAAGACCTACTGTTCAAGTTGGGGACCCATTTACAGAAAAACTACTATTGGAAGCTTGTCTGGAGCTATTTAAGACCAAAAAAGATATAGTTATCGGTATTCAAGATATGGGTGCAGCAGGACTCACCTCATCATCTTTTGAGATGGCGGGAAAGAGTGGGGCTGGTATGAGAATGGATTTAGATAAAGTTCCTGCCAGAGAAGAGGGAATGACACCCTATGAGTTTATGTTAAGTGAGTCTCAAGAGAGAATGCTAATATGTGTTCAGAAGGGGAGAGAAGATGAGGTTATTGAGATATTTGAGAAGTGGGAGTTAGATGTAGCAACTATTGGAGAGGTCACAGATAGTGGTAGAATGGAGCTATTTTGGCATGGAGAGAAGGTTTGTGATATGCCAATAGCACCTGTGAGTGAAGAGGCTCCCATCTTAGATAGACCAATATCCAAACCTAAATATTTAGATGAGATAAGAGATAAAAATATAGATAGTTATCCAAGAATAGATAATCAGGAGGCATTTGAAAAACTTATATCATCTATGGAGGTGGTTGATAAGGGTTGGATATACGAGCAGTATGACTCTATGGTTCAGACAAATACGGTAAAACACCCCGGAACTCTCGATGCAAGTTCCATTAGAGTAAAGGAGAATGGAAAAGCTATATCGATAAGTAGTGATTGTAATCCACGATACTGCTATATTGACCCCAGAAAGGGGAGTGCCATAGCTGTAATGGAGAGCGGTAGAAATGTGGCTATGAGTGGAGCTACGCCTCTTGCAATTACAGACTGTCTAAATTTTGGTAACCCTGAAAATCCCGAAGTTATGTGGCAATTTGCTAAATCGTGCGAAGGGATAAAGGAGGCTTGTGAACAGCTCAATACTCCTGTTGTAAGCGGAAATGTATCTCTATACAATGAGACAAATGGGGTCTCTGTCTTTCCAACACCAGCCATTGCAATGGTTGGGGTTAATGATGATGAGAAGAGAGTTCTACCTTCATACTTTCAGCTTAGAGAAAATCGTCTATTATTAATTGGAGAGACAAATATGGATTTTGGTGGTTCTCTCTATATAAAAGAGCTTTTCAATGAGACAGCTGGAGCAATTCCAGATATAGACTACAGCAGAGAGCGTAAATTATGGGAGCTTGTAATCAATGCAAATAGGAGAGGACTACTATCCTCTGCAAAAGATTTAAGCTCTGGTGGACTTGCCATAACCTTAGCAAAGATGTCGGCAGTCTCAGGACTTGGAGTAATTGCTAAGGTCGATTTTGAAGATGAAAGAGCCGTTTTTAGTGAGACTCAAAGTCGGGCTATCTTAGAAGTTCAGAGTGAAGAGAACTTAGAGGCTGTAGTAGATATGGCGAAGGAGCTTGGATTAACGGTAAATGTTATTGGTAAAGTTAGTGGAAATAGATTTAAATTGAATAGTATTAAAATGGATTTAGATAGATTAAGAGATATATATTTTAATAGCTTTAAAAAAGTGATAGAGCAAGATATTTAAAAGAAATATCTATTCCAACTCATCAAAAACTATATTATCTTCATCAGATATACCTTTAATACAAGATGAAGATACATATCTTTCAAATCTATCTAAGTCATCATTATAACCTATACAGACCAACATATCCCCTCTATCTAAGGAGTGTTCCAATCCACTTGTAATAAATAGAAACTGCTCACTTAATCTTCTATCTATCATTCCAACCAGGATTACTCCATACTTGGCAAAATTGAAATCATCGACTTTTATATTATGGAGAAAGGAGTTTTTGGGAATATCTATCTCTCGTATAGATAGCTCATGCTCAGATGAGAGGAGATTGGTTATAAGTTTTGTGGCTATCGGTTTATTTAAAATGTTATAGATTCGATTGGCACTAACTTGATAGAGGTCTATTATTTTAGAAGCTCCTGCCATTTTTAGTTTTTGAGTTACATGGAAAGAGTCCGATAGGGCAATAATTTTACTCTTTGGGAAGAGAGATTTTAGAGATAGAGTTAAAAATACATTGAGATGGCTATCCTCCATAACACAGACCAGATAGTCGCTCTCCGATACATCTAAGCTCTCCAACTCCTCATCATCTGTTATATCCAACTTAATAATATCTAAGTATCCATCTTTTTTAGCTTTATTATAGGAGTTCTCTTCTGATACAATAATAATCACAGAAAAATTCTGCTTCTGTAACTCCTTAGTTAAAAAACTACTTCTTTTACTATATCCAAATATAAATGCTTTTCTATTTGCCATAATATATCTCCCCATACTGCTGTTTAAAATATTTTATACTTGCTTTATGTCCCATAACAAGTAGAATATCTCCAAGTCTAAAATCTATCTTCACAGGTGGATTAAATATGAACTCCTTATTTAATCCACACTGAAAACCTATAAAGAGAAGTTTATGCTTTTTAAAGTTAATCTCCTCAATAGTTTTACCTACCAATTTATAGTGCATAACTGTTGATATTTCATCAAGTTGTGCCAAGGTTTGACCTGTTAGCATAGAGTAAACCGCCTTATACATAGCAGGTTGAGTAATTGCAAATAGTAACATTCTATTGGCTACCATACTTGGCAATATGACATGGTCAACCCCCGCCAATTTAAATTTCTTTACCATCTTTTCACTACTGGCTCTTGCTATTACATTTATATTCTTAGATAGTGACTTAGCATTTAAAGCGATATATATATTATTAATATCACTTCCTGTAAGTGCGAGAAGTGTAATATTTGAGTATTCTATATTAAATTTTGCAATTACATCATAACGACTGGCATCTTCATTGATAATCTTATACCCCTCTTTAATACCCTGCTCTACTCTCTCTCTATCCTCTTCTAAGATTACATACTCAAAGGAGTGTAGAGGGTGATTTTTTAAGAACATTCTTGTCATCTGTCCATAGCCACAGATAATTAAAAAATCTCTATTTTTATTGACTCTTTCAATTATACGGTTCTCTTTTAACTCATTTAGTTTTTCAGAAAAGGCAGATACAATCACAGATGTTACAAATGAAATCATTGCAATTCCACTAATGATGATTATCATAGATACCACTCTTCCTGCTGGGGTAATTGGAGATATATCCCCATATCCAACAGATGAGATTGTAATCAATGCCCAATAGACTGCATCAAAGAGTGAATTTATATTTGGATTGGTTCGTTGCTCAAATACATAAATGGCAATTCCTGCCGTTGTGACAATAAAAATCAATAGAAAGAGGAGAGTAATAAGCTCAAATCTTTTAGTAGCAAGAACCTCTATAAATTGGTGAATACTCTTTGTATATCTCAATAGTTTAAAGACTCTAAATAGGACAAAAATTCGTAAAATTCTCAGAGGTCTATATGCTGGAAGGATAGCCAGTAAATCAACTATAGCTGATGGTGATATAATATATTCTATCTTTCCCTTTATAACTTTTATTATGGGAGTTGATATCTTAAAAGGCTTATTTAAAAATTGTGCCTCTTCATAATCTTCTACTATTTGAGTATGAAAATCATTATATACCCAAAATCTAAAAATATACTCTAATGAGAATATGGTTGTAACTGCATATAGGTCAAAATCGTCAATCCATTGTGGAATTTGATGCTCTACCTCATATACTAAAATGACCACAGAGATTAGAATAAGAATAATCATAAAAGAGTCAAAATATCTCTTATATATATAGTCTGGATTCTGCAAAAAGTTATAAGATAACTTCTTTATATCTCTATATCGTTTTGAGCGATATAGAAAAAAAGCCACTTTTAGTATTAATTTTGTAAACAATTAACCCC
>JALWZK010000235.1 GCA_027002665.1 Campylobacteraceae bacterium
AAATAGCTATCATAATAGGCTTCGAGTATCGCAATGAGTAGAGATTTACCAAATCTTCTTGGGCGTAAAAACATGAGGTAACTAGATGGATAGTTTTCTATCTTTGCTATATACTCTGTTTTGTCTATAAAATAAAAATTTTCTGTTTTTAGTCTTTTAAAATCACTTATGCCATAAGGTATCTTTTTCATCTCTCTATCACTTTTTATATTGATTATATCATAATATTAATACTATTTCTCGAAAATAATAATATCTAAAGTTCTATTATTACCGACATTCATCACCCTTAGAAACTTAAACTAATATATTGTTTAACAACTCTATTGGAGAATTAGATTATTAATTTTTCTATATATACTCTCTATATCGTTTGAAGCATTAACTATTATATAGGGGATATCCAATTTTTTAAGACTATTAATCATAATATCTTGAACTCTTAAGAGATAATCTAATCCTCTCTGCTCTATGGAGTCTAACTCTTTAGAGTTAGTTCTTAGTTTAAGTGTCTCAATATCTATTTTAAAAAAGATAATTAAATCCGGAAAACCATCTTCAAGTGCAAATCTATTGAGTTCAATTAGATAATCAAAACTAAAATCACTATTATTAGCCAAGGCGTAACCTATTCCAGATAAGAAACCTCTATCGGATAGTATAATCTTATCTCTATTTGGTTTTATAACTCTCTCATAATGCTCAGCTCTATCTGCCAAAAATAGTAGAAGTTCAGCTCTCTTTGAGCTAAGTGAATTTGATAGAAGTATCTCTCTTGCCTTTTTTCCAAACTCTGTTCCACCCGGCTCTTTTGTAACAATTACATCTTGTAATCTTTGTGATAAAAGCTCTATCTGTGTGGACTTTCCACAAGTATCAATACCCTCAAATATTATATACATCTAATCTCTATTTTGAATATCATCTAAGATAGCTTCTGGAACCAGATGTGACACTTTTCCATTAAAAGGGAGCAGAGAGCGAACAATAGATGAGCTAATAAAGGCATTCTCTAAGCTGGGCATTAAATAGACTGTCTCTAAATCTTTTTTTAAAGAGGCATTCGCATAACCCATCTGTAACTCATACTCAAAGTCGCTTACAGCTCTAAGTCCTCTAATAATAATATTTGCATTTAACTCATTAGATAAATCAACAAGCAGAGAGTAGAAGGCTATCACTTTAACCTTAGAAAACCCCTTTGTGGCTTTCTTTACCATCTCTATTCTCTTTTCAAGTGAGAACATAGGTTTTTTTGCCTTATTTTGGGCTACTGCTACAATAATCTCATCAAATATCACAGATGCCCTCTTAATAATATCCAAGTGTCCATTTGTAATCGGGTCAAATGTGCCGGGATATATTGCTCTTTTAAACTCCATTTTAACTTTCCCATCTCCTATATAGACTATTTTGAATCCCTAATATATCATACCATTTACCAATAATAAATCTCTCCATATCCTCTATGGTTTTAGATTTTGAGTAGTAACCCAGAATGGGAGGTGCAATAATAACATTTAACTCCGCCAACCTTTTCATATTTGCAAGTGCAATAGCAGAAAAGGGCATCTCTCGCGGTGCAAGTAGAAGTTTTTTATGCTCTTTAATTGCAACTGAAGCTACTCGGGTTACTAAATTATCGGCAATTCCACAAGCTATCTTAGCAAGAGTGTTCATACTACATGGAATAATAGCAGTAGCATCAACCCCAAATGAGCCTGAAGAGATAGATGAGGCTATATTTGAGTTATTGTGAATGGTAAGCTTTTTACTATTTTCAAAACGAGATACAGTTACTGCACTCTCTGTTGAGACAATATGCACCTCTATCTCTTCCGGTAGATACTTCACAAATTTTACTCCAAGCTCTACTCCAGAAGCACCCGTTATTGCTACTACTAACCTCATCTAAATCTATCTAATCTGCCCATTACCATATATTTTAAATTTATATGTGGTAAGCTCATTAATCCCCATAGGTCCCCTCGCATGTAGTTTATTTGTTGAAATTCCAACCTCTGCACCAAATCCAAAGACTCCACCATCTGTAAATCGAGTGCTGGCATTTACATATACACAGGCCGCATCTATCATATTTAAAAACTTCTCTGATGCCGTATAGTTCTCTGTAATAATCGCCTCTGAATGTCCAGAACCAAATCTACCAATATGCTCAATCGCCTCATCAATATTCTCTACTATCTTTATATTTAGTTTATTTGAGAGATACTCTGTATTAAAATCTCTATCCGTAGCAAGTTCTACAAATATAAACTCTCTCGTTAAAGGACACCCTTTTAGTTTTGTTCCTGCATCGACAAACGCTTTATATAGTGCTGGTAAAATCTTCTTAGCTATATCTTTATCTATAAGCAGAGTCTCCATAGCATTACAGACCCCCGGTCTTTGACACTTTGCATTTATTGAGATTGAGATTGCCTTCTTAGGGTCTGCATCTTTATGGATATATGTGTGACACAGTCCCTTATCGTGTTTAACCACCGGCACAGAAGCATTTTCAGATATATATCTGATTAATCCCTCTCCACCGCGAGGCACTATTAAATCCACAAAGCTATCCTCTTTAATAAGTTTAGCAACGCCCTCTCGTGAGCTATCCGGTAATAGTGATATAATCTCTTTTGGAAGAGAGTTATGCTCCAAGATACTTTGTAATACATCTGCTATTGCTCTATTTGAGTTCTCTGCCTCCTTTCCTCCTTTTAGAATTGCAACATTTCCACTCTTAAAACATAACCCTGCTACATCTGAAGTTACATTGGGTCTCGATTCATAGATAACTCCAATAACTCCAATTGGCACAGATACCTTCTCTATCCTTAAATTATTCTCATTTACCCAACCATCTAAGACTCTCCCGACAGGCTCTCGTAAAGATGATATTTCAACCAGAGATTTCGCCATACCTCTAATTCTCTCCCTATCCAATAGGAGTCTATCAAGTAGGGCAGAATTGAGATTGTTTTTTTCTCCAAGTTTCATATCTCTTGAGTTGGCCTCAACTATATACTCTGTATTATTGACCAATGCCTCTGCCATCTCATATAAAATTCTATTTTTTGTCTTGCTATCTAAGGTAGCAACTATCTGTCTTGACGCTTTTGCTTTTCTTAAAAATTCTCTCATCATTCATTCCATTTTTTCTTTTTCGCATATTATATCTTAAGAATTTTATAATTAAGCCCCCATAAGATATAATTTTTCAACTACTTTAAAAAGAAGAGAGATGAGAGATTATAAAGATATATATATTCCAAAACCAAGCCCCAATGACCCTGATATTAATGGACATTTCGGCATTTTCGGAGGTAGATTTGTCCCAGAGACACTTATGCCTCCACTTGAACAGTTAAGAGTTGATTATGAAAAAGTTAGATTTGATAAGGAGTTCTGGAGTGAAGTTGATTACTACTATAAAAATTTTGTAGGTCGTCCATCTCCACTATATTTTGCCGGAAATCTATCTAAGGAGTTAAATGCAAAAATCTATCTCAAGAGAGAAGATTTAAACCATACAGGAGCCCACAAGATAAATCATACAGTAGCACAAGCTATCTTAGCAAAGAGATTGGGCAAGAAGAAGGTTATTGCTGAGACAGGAGCAGGACAACATGGAGTAGCAACTGCTACGGTTGCCTCTCTATTTGGATTGGAGTGTGAAATTTTTATGGGTGCTAAAGATGTGGCAAGACAAGAGTTAAATGTATTTAGAATGAAACTTCTTGGAGCTAAGGTTCACTCCGTTGAGAGTGGGAGTAAAACCCTCAAAGATGCTATGAATGATGCAATTCGCCACTGGGTAACGAACGCAAGAGATACCTACTATATTATAGGCACAGTAGCAGGACCCCACCCATACCCTATGATGATACGAGATATTCAGTCTATTATAGGTTGGGAGGCAAAATCTCAATTAAAGAGTGTAGAGGGAGTTCTTCCAGATAAAGTTATCGCCTGTATTGGTGGTGGAAGTAATGCTCTCGGAATTTTTAACCACTTTTTAGAAGATGAGAGTGTAGAGTGCATTGGAGTTGAAGCTGGTGGATTGGGCTTAGATTCTAAACATGGTTGCTCTCTAAGAAAAGGTAGTCCGGGTATATTACATGGACAACTTAGTTATTTACTTCAAGATGAAGATGGACAGATTCTGGAAGCCCACTCCATATCGGCAGGACTTGACTATCCCGGTATTGGACCGGAACATGCCTATCTAAAAGATAATAATATGGTAACCTATGACTATATTACAGATAAAGAGGCTCTTGATGGTTTTGTATGGTTATCTCAAAGAGAGGGGATAATCCCTGCATTTGAATCTTCTCATGCTATAGCATATCTTAAAAAGATGAAAAGGGAGGATATTGAAGGAAAAGTCATACTTGTAAATCTCTCTGGAAGAGGAGATAAAGATATGATACAGGCAAAGGATATATTGAAAAATCAGTTTAAATAGATGCCTATCCTATGAGTAAAT
>JALWZK010000236.1 GCA_027002665.1 Campylobacteraceae bacterium
TGAGAGTTGTTACAGGTGTAGTAGGAAATGATATTCATGTAGTAGCCAATAGGCTAATTGAAATCTCTCTAAAAGAGAGGGGTTTTGAAGTATTTAATCTGGGAGTAAACACATATCTTGAAGAGTTTATTGATGCAGTAATTGAGACGGACGCTGATGTGCTACTTATATCTTCATTAAATGGAGAGGCTGAAGGGTGGAGTAGAGATTTACTATTTTTAAAGAGTAGATTTGACTTAGATGGAGTGCTATTTGTTATTGGTGGAAATCTTAGTGTAGGAGAGGCAAGAGAGGAGGAGATTATTCCGAAGTATAAAGCCTATGGTTATGATTTAGTTTTTCATCAAGTTGATTTAAATATTGGTCTTGATATTGTTGAAGATACTCTCAAGGGAAAAAGATAGTGTTTCAAACAGAGAGAAGGATTATTACAAATAGTCCATATACAGACAGTTTTGATTTTGATGAGATAAGAGATTTTATTAGCAGAGCCAGTAAAAATCTATTTATATCACACAAGTTTAAAAATAGTAATAAAATCTTAGTTCAACCAAGAGGTGGATTTCCAACCTATGAGAAGGTGTTTAAACTCTATGAGGAGTTTGTAAATGCTGGAGTTGATATTTTGCCATTAACCATAGATAGTAATACGAGATTAAACGATTATGAGATGGCAAAGAAGATGTTAATTTTATCTGAAGAGAGCGATGAGAATATGTTAAATGGGTATCCACTTATTACACATGGATATAGAACGACAAGGGAGATGGTAACCCATTTTGATACTCCAATAAGTTTAAGACATGGAACTCCAGATGCAAGACTACTTGTAGAAGTCGCCTTGGCATCTGGAATATTTGAGATAGAGGGGGGACCAATTACATATCTACTTCCATACTCAAAAAATTTTCCATTGGATAAGGCATTTCTATATTGGAAATATGTGGAGAGAGTCTGTGCAGACTACTCAAAACTCAATGAGCCAATAAATAGAGAGTCTTTTGGACCATTAACTGCTACACTTCAACCCCCTGCTATTGTAATTGTTATTCAACTATTGGAGATGTTACTCTCCTTAGAGGAGGGAGTTAAATCTTTCTCGGTCAGTTTCTCTCAGACAGGCTCTATGTTACAGGATATAGTTACCTCCAATGTAATAAAAAAAATGGCAAGAAAATATGCCAATATGTTTGGATATGGCGATGTAGAAATTCATCTTGTATATCATCAATGGATGGGTGCGTTTCCAAGAGATAAAGAGTTCTCCGACTCTCTCATAAATACATCTACAGTTATTGCAGCTCTCGTCAGAGCTGATAAAATCATTACTAAGACGAGAGATGAGGCCTTTGGTATCCCTACTCCTGAAGTTAATGCAAGAGCTGTTAGCAATACTCAATATACTTTAAATATCTTAAAGGGTTTACCAACTATTAGTGACGCAGAGGAGGAGGAGAACTTAACAGAGATGGTAGATGATATTATGGAGGCTGTCTTAAATGACCCAGCAGATACACTCTGGAGACAGGTCTTTAACTCCATAAAAAATGGTATAATAGATATTCCATTCTCTCCACATATTATAAATAGAGGCGAAGCAATTACAGTCAGGGATAAAAATTACAATATTAGATTTTATAAACGGGGAAATATTCCAATTAGTGATAGATGTTTGGATTATGAGAGGTCAAAAATAGACTTAGGTGGTAAGAGTTTAGTTGAAAATATTATCCATGACATTGGGATTATGTTATAATCTTAAAAAAATACAACTTCAATAGGAAAAGTGATGTTTAGTAAAGATAATTATGACGGAAAAGAGAATTACAAGAGAGAGAGAGAGAGTAGATTAGAGCAGATGGAGCATCTTAATCGTCAAGCACAAGATGAGTTTAATGACTCTTTTTTTAATAGAAGTGATAATTTTAGTGATTACCATAAAAATAGTAATAACTATATTCATGAAGAGGAGGGTTTTACTTATCATGATGAAAAAAAGGGTGGTGGAAAAGGTAAAAAAATCATATTATCAATAGTAGCTATAGGAGCTTTAAGTGCCTTTGGATACTATCTGGGATTCAACCACTCTAATAGTGTCAATAAAGAGAATTTAAAAGCTTGTGTTGAGCAGAATGATAAAAATGACGATAAGATAAAAGATTCCGATAAGTTAGCAATATCTCAAAAACTTGCTACCTCTTCCGAGAATATGCAATCTTTGCAACAGGAAGCTATACCTACAAGAACTCCAGAACCAATAGTTACACCCAATGCAGAGAATAGAATAGTAACAACCACTATAGCTAAACCGAGCCATACCTCTACCCCTACCCCTACAGCTACACCTATTAAAAAAGAGATAAAAGATATAGAAGTTACTCAGACTCATAAAGAGGATACCGATATTAAAAAGAGTGATAAGATAGAAGCGAAAGAAAATAATATAAAAGCAACAGTAAATAAGATGAAAAAAGAGAGTAGAATTGTAACAAATAATAGAAAAAATAGAAAAATCAATAAACCTCAATATATAGTGGTGACAGTTAAAAAGGGGGATACTCTTGCTTCACTTGCAGATAAATATTATGGTAACCCTATGGATTTTAAGAGAATCGTAAGAGCTAATAGAGATATAAGAAGTTCCCACTCCCAGCTTCATCTTGGACAGAGAGTAATTATACCAATTGTGACGCATAGTAAAAATGTGAGATTGGTTAAAGTGAGAAAGGGTGATACCTTAATGTCTATTGCAAAGCGATATTATGGGAGTAGTAAAAAGTATCAGAAGATTATAGATGCTAACTATAAGATAAAAAATATCCATACACCCCTACATGTTGGAGAGATAATTCGTGTGCCACGATAGTCATAAATTACAGATAGATATAGGTAGCACCTATTTTAAGATAAGTGCAGATGGAAAAACAGAGCAGTATTTTAGAAACTTTAACACAAATATATATGATGATATAGAAGATAAGTGTGGAGAGTTAATATCTAAATACCATAAAGATAATGTATTTATCTGTAGTTCAGCAAATGGTGGATTAAGCACCCTAATTATAGGGATTAGTTCACTATTTAGCATTAAATATGCCACCAATATAGCATTTAATTCCGGTATTAATATTATAGATACACTTCTCTACTCTAAGATAGATGAGGCAATACCTCCTACGGAGATAATTGATGTGGTTATTATTGCGGGTGGAATTGAGAAGGTTAAATCTAAGTTTGACAATAGACTATTAGAGTATTTAAAGCGGGTTAAGTATTCTAATATTGTATATGTCGGAAATGGAACAGATAGAGAGTTTCTCAGAAAAAATATAGAAAATCTGGTTATCTTAGAAAACATTATAGATAATAGACTTCAAATTAGAGAAAAGGAGCTAAAGGAGTATCTAACAAATCTATATCAGAGCGATATTGTAGGCAAAGAGGAGATAAAAAAGTTATATAGTATCACCTCTAATCAGATATACTCAACTCCATATATTGTAAATAGGTCTCTTCTGAAGCTAAGAGATATTTATGATGTGGCCGACCCATTCTTAGTTATAGATATTGGAGGGGCGACTACAGATATTCACTATAGCACAGATTTAATAGTAGATAATAACATCTTGACAGATAGTGGCTACGATAGATTAGTATTTAAAAAACTTGGAGTCTATAAATCGAGAGAGAGTCTAATATTTAGTGCCAAGAGTAATGAGTTTGTATATGAACTTCTGAACTATCTTATGGTAAATGAGAATATCTTAGAGGAGGATACTCCGAAGGCTACCACTATCCTTATGCAGTTAGCTATATTTCTGGTTCTATATCAAGTCTCAAAGAAGAATAGTGAATATATATCTCTAAAATTGGATATTTTAAATAGTATAGTGGTAACGGGTGGGGTCTCAAAGGTATTATCTCAAGATGATATAGATAGAATAGTTAAATTTTTCTATAAAAAGATACTCCATTTTGATACTATTCCAGCGATTATTATAGATAGAGAGTATAAAATTTGGACTTTGGGAATGGAAGAGGTGCATAATGTCTAATATAAGAGAGTTATTAGAGGTGGCAAGTAGGGAATTACCTGATAAGATAGCATTGGTTGAAAATGAGAAGAGATATAGCTATAGAGAGCTTCTACAACGGGTAAATCAGTTGGCAAACTACTTTAACCAATTAGATTTAGAAGATGGTGCAAGAATTGCAATATACTCCAATAAGAGTTCAGAGCAGGTTATAGCTATCCTATCAGTCCTATCAACCAGATATGTGATAGTCCCAATTGTAAGATTTTTAAAGCCTAACCAGATAGAGTATATTATAGATGACGCTTCAATCTCACTAATTATTACAGATAGAACCAAAATAGATAGCGTTAAAGCAATTAACTTTAAAGGTAAAGTTATAACTTTTGAACCTATAGATGATGAGTTGGTATCCTTTAAAGAGATATATAAATGTTTTAACCCCAGATACAGCACAACCATAGATGAGAATAGTAATGCAGTTATAACATACAGTTTTGGGAGCGACGGAAAGCAGAAAGGGATTATTATTAGCCATAAAAATCTTATGGAGGGGGCAGAGATAGTATCTCAATATCTTAAGTTAAGAGAAGATGATGTTATATCTGGATTACTCTCATTTAATCTCGATTATGGACTAAATCAGATATTCTGCTCTCTATATAAAAAAGCTACCCTTGCTGTCCATAAGTTTATACTACCAAGTGGCTTTTTTGCCCATCTTATACGAGATAGAGTTACCATCTTGGCTCTAATGCCGGTATATATTTCTAAGATGTTTGATGAAAATCCTCACAAATTACCCATACCACAACAGTTAAATGGAGTTCGAGTTATAACCTCATCAGGTGGAAATATAACCAGAGAGATGATAAAAAAGATAGATAGATATTTTAAAAAAGCTGAGTTCTATTCAATGCACGGATTGACAGAGGCATTTCGCTCAACATATCTTGAGCCATCTCAAATTCATATAAGACCAACCTCTATCGGTAAAGCTGTGCCGAGAGTAGAGGTCTATATTATTGATGAGAATGGGTTAGAGTGTAAAGATTTTGAGATTGGAGAGCTTATACATAGAGGAGCCGGTATATATAAAGGTTACTGGAATAGCCCTGAAGAGACAGAGAAGAGATTTAAAAATATCTCTATCTTAAGTAGGGTAATAGATTTAACAGAGGAGGAGTTAGACGAAATAGTTGTGCAATCTGGAGATTTTGTATATAGAGATAGAGAGGGGTATATCTATTTTGTAGATAGAAAAGATGATATGATAAAGACAAATGGATATAGGGTAAGCCCCAAAGAGATTGAGACTGTTATAGAGAGAAACTTTAAAGATATAGATAGATGTGCCGTATTTAGTATTCCAAATGAGGAGATAGAGGAGGAGATTGTATTAGTATATAGTGCTAAGAGTAAAATCCCTAAGAATAGAATAGTGTTTGAATTAAAAAAGTATCTTGCTACCTATATGATACCAACCACCATAATATATAAGAAAGAGCTTCCTCTAAAGGCCTCTCATGAAGAGGTAGTAGATAAGAAAACATTGAGAGATGAGGTTTTGGGAATATAGATTAGAAGGCTATTCCAATTTTAAAAAAATTTATCTTATCTATTTTAATTATAATAGGGATATTTCTAATTCTAAACTATCTATACCCATTAGATACAACACGACTATATAAACCAAAATCAACTCTTATATATGATAGAAACCATAAACTATTGACAGTAAAGTTAAGTAGTGATGGCTATTTACGAATACCGATAAAACGAGAAGATATAAGTTCAGATATAAAAAAGATTGTTTTGGGGTATGAGGATAGATACTTCTATAACCATTTTGGGGTAAATATCTTCTCAATATTTAGAGCAATATACTCAAATATTACAAACTCACATAAGATTGGGGCATCAACTATCACTATGCAGGTGGCAAGAATGATGCACCATAAAAGGAGAACATTTACCCAAAAGTTAATAGAGATATTTCAAGCTATTCAGTTGGAGATAAGATACTCTAAAGATGAGATACTAAATCTATATCTAAACAATGCACCCTATGGGGGAAATATTGAGGGGTTTGCATCTGCCTCTTTTAAATATTTTAATCTTCCTCCATCTTCTCTATCTCTATCACAGATAGCATATCTCACATCTATTCCCAAAAATCCAAATAGAAATAGACCCAAAAAGGGGAGAGATATAAATAGAGCCAAAAATAGACTCTTAGATAGACTATATAGATTAAAACTCTTAATTAGAAAGGAGTATATAGAGGCAAAAGATGAGAGGATAGAGGTTAATATTAGACCACTTCCAAATAAGATACCTCATCTAAGTCGATATATTAATAGTGGAGATGAGGTAAATACAACGATAGATTTAACTCTGCAAAATAGAGTTCAACAGATTATCTCATCACATGCAAGAGAGTTAAAAAAGTATGGGATATATAATGGCTCTGCTATTGTTATTGATAACTCCAATATGGAGATATTGGCATACATTGGCTCACAAGACTTTTATGACTCTAAGCATGGTGGACAGAATGACGGATTGAGAGCTTTAATATCTCCCGCTTCCACTCTCAAACCATTTATATATGCCAAAGCCTTAGAGAAGGGGTTAATTACTCCTCTAAAGAAGCTATATGATGTTCCACTATTTATCGATGGGTATAAACCTACTAACTACTCTAAAAAATATCTTGGAGAGGTTACAGCTTCAGAGGCTCTCCAATTCTCTCTAAATATTCCAGCTGTTGAGTTGGATAGACTGCTTCAAGATAGCTCACTCTACTATATATTGAAAGATGCAAATATCTCCTCTCTAAATAGAGATAAGAGCTATTATGGTAGCTCCCTTGCACTTGGTGGTTGGGGATTACCTCTACGAAATAATGGTGAACTATTTGCATCTCTCGCAAATGGAGGAGTATTTCAGAAATCAAGCTATATTAAGGGGAAGAGTTATCCCAAGAAGAGGATTTTAAGTAGAGAATCATCTCATCTAATTAGCAATATTCTATCTGATGCCCCGAGAGTTGAGTTTTCCTCCTATTGGGAGTTTATAAAAGATATGCCAAAAGTGGCATTTAAGACAGGAACATCGGCACACGCCAGAGATATGCTAACTATGGGATATACTCCAAAATATACAGTTGGCGTTTGGTATGGGAACTTCTCGGGAAAATCCAGCAGACCCTATCACGGAGAGTATGCCACAGGGTTATACACCTCCTCACCTACCCTATTTGAGATTTTTCAACTCTTAAAAGATAATAGTTGGTTTAAGCGACCCAAAGGGGTTATTAGAGAGGAGATATGTCAAGATGCTATTATAATAGATGAGTGTAAAAATAGAGTAATCGATGATACGATTAAAGGTGTTAAACTATCTACTCCTTGCTCTGCCATGAGAGCAGAGGTCTTATCATATCTAATAGAGAGTGGGGAGATAAAATCTATTAGGGAGCTATCTAACCATAAGTGTTATAATGAATGGATAGAGTATAAACCTCTTATTACAAATCCTATTAATGGTAAAACTTATATATATAATAGACTACTACCAAATGAACTTAAAAAAACTATGTTGCAGTGCTACTCATTTCAGACAAATCCAACTATATATTGGTTAATAGATAACAAGCCTCCAATTGTATCTAAATCTGGAGAGAAGATATATCTCTATTTAACCCCTGAAGAGCATACAATATCATGCTTAGATGAGGGGGCTAAGATGAGAACGATTACTATCTATAATAAGGAGCTATAAGCTTTTTGTGTTAAAATAGCAAAATTTTAATAGAAGAGAATTAAAAATGAGCAGTAAACAGCTATTAACTCTACAGACAATATTGACTATACCCATTTTACTATTTACGATACTATATGCCAAGAATATACTCTATCTATCTATCTCTATATCTTTAACCCTATTTTTAATATATAACTTTATTAAATTTAAGAGAGATACTACTATTATAAAACCTCCTCTACTATTAATATTGGTTATGAGCTTTCTGCTCTACTCATTCTATCATCTTGGCTCAAAAAAGGCACCTCAAACATTTGAGAAGATTGATATCAATACAAATGCAAAACAGATAATCTTCGATTTAAAAGAGGAGCAACCAATAGATAAGATATGCTACTATATGGGGATTGATAGAAATGTCAAATTTAGATTGGGTGCTTTAGAAAATGGTAAATGGAGACGATTTTATAAATATGATAAGAACTTCCCATACTCATTTCGTTGGAACTGTGAAAAAGTCAATATTAAAACGGCTAAGATAGGTATTTTGGTATCTCAGGGTGAGGCTTTTCTTGGAGAGATTCGATTTATGGATAAGAATCGAACAATTCCATTTACTACGAGATATGCTAAAAAGTTAAATGATGAGACAGATATTAAGCCAGACACCTCCTACTATGGAGGAATGTTTTTCGATGAGATATATTTTGGAAGAACAGCCTACGAGATACTCCATAAACTTAAAATATATGAGACAACACACCCATTTCTTGGAAAAGCTCTCATCAGTCAAGGGATTAAACTATTCGAGATGACTCCCTATGGTTGGAGATTTATAAATGTGCTGTTTGGAGCTTTTATGATAGTGGTTGTCTATTATCTTGCTCTATTAATCTTTAAAGATTATCTATATGCTTTCAGCTCTGCACTACTTATTACATATAGTTTTATGCACTTAACTCAAGTGAGACTTGCCATTGTCGATACATTTGGAGTTACCTTTGTTCTAATATCTTACTACTTTCTATATAGATTTATACTAAAGCAGAGATTAAAATGGTTACTAATAAGTGGAATATTTTTTGGATTAGCAAGTGCCATTAAGTGGTCAGCTGTATTTGCATCACTTGGATTTATATTAATCTCCATATATCTATTGGTCTCAAAATACCCTCTTCAGGAGAGATTTAGAGGATATAGATTAATTCTATATGGAGTTTTGAGCTACATTATAGTAGGGGTTGGAGTTTACTACTTGACATTCTATATCTATATGGAGAATAATAGCTTTGCTGATATTATTAAATATCAAATAGATATGTATAAATATCATACTGCACTAAAGGCTACACACCCATATAGCTCTGAGTGGTGGAGTTGGATTATAGATTATAGACCAATGTGTTACTATAGAAATATAGTGGGAGATAGATTTACCTCTATTACAGTATTTGGAAACCCTGCAATATTTTGGGTTGGGATAGTAGGAGTATTATACTCTTTAATAAGATATAGGGAGTTGGAGGTAGCCTTTATTCTATCTGCATTTTTGGGACTATATCTCCCATATATCTTTATAGGTAGATTAATGTTTATATACCACTTCTACTATGCAGTCCCTTTTATGATACTATCTATAATTTATCTATTTAAAAGGCTTATTAATAGAGAAAAGATTCTATATCTATATATGATTATAGTCATATCTCTATTCTTGGCATACTATCCCGTTCTTAGCGGATATGAGGTTCCTAAGTGGTATGTCGATAACTATCTGGTATGGTTTAAAGGGTGGTGGCTTTAACTAATTCTGTTTTTTATAGTTTTAAAAAAATAACCGTTAATTAATCTACATTAAACAGAAATTATACTAAAATTATCAACCCATTACTAAAATTTGGAGAAGATATGAGAATATTATTGATAAATAGTAATCCGGTTGTATCAAGATTGACTGCACTTAGTGCAAGAAAAGAGGGTGTTCCCATAGATGAGATTAGAGATATAGCAGATTTAAAAGAGAGCGATTATAATATAGTCTTTATAGACTCAGACTCATTAAATTCAGAAATTTTAACTTTTTTAAAAAATTCGAATATAAAGAAGAGAGTAATATTTCACACTCAAGAGGATAAAGATATAGATGACATATTCAACTATACTATACTTAAACCATTCTTACCATCAGAGGTCTCATCTATACTTCGTGAAGCAAAAATGGAGTTAGATGAAGAGGAGTATGAACAGAAGACGCCGAAAGAGGAGTATTTAAACTTAAATGAGATTATATCTACAAAGAAAGATGATTTAGCACCTCTTGAGATTAAAGAGGATAAAAAGTTTACTGTTTTAAAGGGGAATGAAGAGAAGTTATTGAAGGAGTTAAAAGCCTCTAAGAGTAAAAAAGAGGATAAATTGGATTTAAATTTAGATTTAAATGATGATTTATTAATTAAAGATGATAAAGAGGGAACTACTACTAAGGGTGAACTATTTGAGTTAGATAGAGAAGAGGATAAGAATAAGAGAGATATTCAAGATGAGGTTTTAGACTTAGATAAAGATAGTAGCAGCGAGGTTAAGTTTGAAGAGAAAAAAGATACTAAAATCTTAGATAAGGAAGAGACGCTCAATATTAAATCTCTCTTAGAGAGTGAAGAGCCGTCAGATAAGAATCTATCTCTCGATGATGTAGTAGAGCCTACTACACCACCTATCGATATGGAGATTAAAGAGAAAAAATCTGAAGAGTCTAAAAGAGATGAGGTTGTAAAGAGAGTCCTTAAGGATACTGTAGTCTCGCTTCCAATAGAGGAGCTTAGACAACTTTTAAGAGGGACTAAAATTCACATTACAATAGAGTTTCCAAAAGAGGTCTGATGGGTGGAGCAATATTGGTTCTATCTGGTCCAAGTGGTGCGGGAAAAAGCACTATTATAGAGAATGCAAGTAGTAAGATTGGAGATTACTACTTCTCCATCTCTACCACTACAAGGAAACCGAGAGAGGGAGAGATAGATGGAGTCAATTATCACTTTGTATCGAGGGAGGAGTTTGAAGAGGATATAAAAGCGGGTGTATTTTTAGAGTATGCTACTGTGCATGGGAATTATTATGGGACATCTCTCAAACCTGTAAAAGAGGCTCTCAAGAGAGGGAAACTTGTAATTTTTGATATAGATATACAGGGGCATAGATTGGTGAGAGCAAAGGTTGGAGATTTAGTCACTTCAGTCTTTATTACACCTCCAAGTCTGAGTGAGTTGGAGAGGAGATTATACTCCCGCTCTACCGATAAAAAATCAATAATAGAGAAGAGAATAGAGAATGCAAAAGAGGAGATTAAAGCCATCTGTGAGTTCGATTTTGTAATTATCAATGATAATATAGAGAGGGCATCTAATGAGTTTGCCACTATTTCAAACGCCTCAAGGTTGAAATTGAGTAAACGAGAGTTGGAAAAACTGGTAGCTAATTGGGAAAATAGTTAGATATAAACTTGAAATTAATAAAATATTAGTATAATCTCTTAATCAATTTAGATAAAACAGTTTAAGGAAATCTATATGGGAATGCCAAGTATGCCAGAATTAATAGTTATCTTAGCAATAGTAGTCCTACTTTTTGGAGCAAAAAAGATACCAGATTTAGCAAAAGGTGTAGGTAAAGGAATTAAGGACTTCAAAAAGGCTATTAGAGAAGATGACGAAGAGGTAACTCAGGTTAAAGAGATAAAAGATGATAAGAGTAAAGAGGCAGTAGCTGAGACCAAAGAGACAGTAAAAAAAGCTTAAATGATACTCTAAAATAGAGTATCCCTACGGATAATATATGAAAATCAAGTCAAAATTAAATCAAATTATAAAGAGTGCGTTAGATAGTGCCAATATTGAGACCAAAGAGGATATTACTATATCTGATGCTACAAAACCGGAGTTTGGAGATTATCAATTTAATGGAGCTATGAAATTAGCCAAGAGTCTCAAGAGAAATCCAAGAGAGATAGCATTAGATATTATAGAGCATATTGATACCACCACTCTAATATCTAAGGTAGAGGTGGCAGGAGCAGGATTTATAAATATCTCAATAGATAATGGTTGGCTATCTAAAGAGCTAACTAAGATAATAGATGATAGTCGAGTTGGTGTGGGGATAGTAGAGGATAAGAAGCGAATTGTTATCGACTATTCCAGCCCCAATATGGCAAAAGAGATGCATGTGGGACATCTTCGCTCTACCATTATTGGAGATACAGTTGCCACTCTATTTGAGTTTCTGGGTCACACTGTTATTCGCCAAAACCATATTGGGGATTGGGGAACTCAGTTCGGTATGCTTATAGCATATCTTGAGGAGTTAGGAGAGGAGAATAAGAGACAAAATCTCCAAAATTTAGAGCAGTTCTATAGAGATGCAAAAGTTAGATTTGATGAGAGTCCAGAGTTTGCAGATAGAGCGAGGGAGTATGTAGTTAAAATCCAACAGGGAGATGCCCACTGTTTAAAACTATGGAGAGAGTTTATAGATATATCGCTTGGACACTGTGAAGAGGTATATTCCAAATTGGGTGTTAAATTGAGAAAAGAGGATGTAAGAGCAGAGAGTTTTTATAATCCTATGTTGCCAAAAGTTATAGATACCCTAAGAGAGAAGGGACTACTTGTAGAGAGTAATGGTGCAAAGTGTGTATTTTTAGATAGTGATACACCCCTTATTGTTCAAAAGAGTGATGGTGGATACCTATATGCCACAACAGACTTAGCAGGATTGGAGTTTAGAGCAAAGGAGTTAAAGGCAGATAGAATCTCCTATGTTGTTGATGTTAGACAGTCTGAACACTTTAGACAGATATTTGCCATTGCAAAAAGAGCCGATATGGTGCCATCAGATGTAAAATTGGAGCATATCGCATTTGGAACAATGATGGATAGAAGTGGCAAACCATTTAAAACAAGAGATGGGGGAACTGTTAAACTTATAGAGTTATTAGATGAGGCAATCCTTAGAGCTAAGGAGACAATTAAAGATAGAGATAGCTACTCCAATAGCGAAGATTTAGATAGAGTGGCAGAGGTTATCGGAATTGGTGCTATTAAATATGCCGATTTAAGTATAAATAGAGAGTCAAACTACATATTCTCATGGGATAAGATGTTAAGCTTTGATGGAAATACCGCTCTATATATACAATACGCCTATGCGAGAATTTCATCTATACTTAGAAGATATAATCGAGAGTTAAATGGAAATATAGCTATTGGTGATGAGTTAGAACATAGATTAGCCTTAATGATTTTAAAATTTGAAGATACCCTACTAAAGGCATCGGAGAATGGCTATCCACATATAATCACATCATATCTATATGATTTAGTAACTCTATTTATGAAATTTTATGAAAATAACCCTATATTAAAAGACAATATAGATACAGAGACTCAAATTAGTAGATTGCTCCTATCTAAATTGACAGCAAATACCATTAAAAAGGGGTTAGAGATTTTGGGGATTGAGGTTGTGGAGAGGATATAGATGGTAATTATTCCCTATATCTATTTATAATATCTTTCAATTTATCTATCTGCATAACTCCAACAAGAACCTCTTTAATATAGTTTTTATCGTAATCTTCCCCATTTTCTAACTCTTTTAGAGTTAATAGAATTACATTCATGCTCCTATGCTGTTTTTTTATTAAATCGGTATCTGCCAACTCCTTATCTATTAGGAGTATATCATATTTGCTATCTTGAATCTTATCATAGAGAGTAGCAATCTTATTAATCATCTCTATCTTATAACCCAAGTTGGATAAAACTTTTGAGAGTATCTGTCCCTCCAAAGGGTTTTTCTTAGCAATTAAGATTATCTTATCTTTATCCTCCATATCCTCATCAAATATGAGATTAATAACTCCATCACTACTTTTATTACTATCTAACTCCTCCTCTTCTATAATATTACTACTCTCCTTAGTTGGAGCAGGTGGTTCTACTATTACTTGAGTAAGAAATTTTTTTAATATAAATAGAAGTTCATTATTATCGATAGGTTTTGCGAGATAGTCATCTAAGCCATTATTTATAAATTTTTCTCTATCGCCCTTTAGGGCATTTGCCGTTAAGGCTACTATAGGTGTATGTTTTAAATTCTCCTCTTTCTCATAATTTAATATCTCATGAGTAGCTTCGATACCGTCCATAACTGGCATCTGTATATCCATCAATATGAGGTCATATCCATTATAGTTTTTAACCTTATCAAATGCCTCCAATCCATTATTTGCTAACTCCACCTCTATTCCATATTTAATTAATATCTGCTTAATTAGCTTTTGATTAATAAGATTATCCTCAGCTATCAATATTTTACCATTAAATTTAATTGTATTAAATGGGGTGGGTATATTACTCTCTTTTGGGATTTCATGCTCTTCTATATTTATATTTTCATCTATGCAGTTTATAGCATTTAATATTTTAGTGGGTGTAATTGGCTTATAGATAACTCTACTACTGTTTATATTTAAACTCTCTATCTTTTTACGATTTTTAAAATTTGTAATTATTGTAACTTTATCTTTATCTAATTTATTAATCGTATTAAATAG
>JALWZK010000237.1 GCA_027002665.1 Campylobacteraceae bacterium
GAAATAGCCTTTCAGGTATTAGTAAAGATGAGTTAAATAAAAACCTATTTGAGTTTGAGAGGCTAAAGAGTAATGTAGAGTTTAATAAGGAGAGATATAGACAGACTCTAATACAGTTAGACTTAGCAATGATACAGGCAACTCAAAATGCTAAAAACTTTATTATTATTACAAAACCGACACTATCAGATAGTTATAGCTACCCCAATAAATTTAAAAATATCTTAACTATATTTATGGCTCTCTTTATGATTTATGGAATAGTCTCTATGATTTATGCTATTATAAAAGACCATAGAGATTAAGGAGGATAGATGAGAAGGATACTACTATTAATACTACTTATAGAGTCCATTTTTGGTATTAATTTAGACTTGAGCAGTGAGAAGAATATCTCTCAGAGTATAGAGAACCATAAGGCATATTTTGGAGAATCTCTATTTAAAGGGGAATTTAAGAAAAATAGGGAGCTTAGATATAACTCAAATTATATTTTGAATATAGGGGATAAGGTATCTATTAAATTATGGGGTGCATATAACTATGCAGGAGAGTTAAAGATAGATTCACAAGGTAATATCTTTATCCCTAAGGTGGGTGTTGTTCACCTCTTAGGAGTTAGCAATAAAAATTTAAAGAGTGTGGTAGAGAGGAGTGTCAAGAGGGTCTTTAATAGTAATGTATCTGTATATGCAAACTTAGATAGTTATCAGGCAATATCCATATTTATAACAGGTAAAGTTAAAAAGCCCGGATTGTATAGTGCCTTGGCAGGTGATTCCATACTACAACTCTTAGATAAAGCAGGTGGAGTTATTAATGGAGAGGGGAGTTATAGAGATGTAGCTATATTACGAAATAATAGAGTAGTCAAACGGGTTGATTTATATAGTTTTCTATTAGATGGAAATCTAATTCCATTTCAGTTTCATAATGGAGATGTAATTAAAGTTGGAAATATTAAAAATAGAGTAGAGATTGGTGGAGAGGTGGAGAAAAATTACATATTTGAATTTCTAACCGACTCTATTTCAGTAGATGAGATTATGAAATATGTTGCTGTAAAACCGAATACTACACACTTTATTGTAACTAAGTGGATAGATGGAGTAGAGAAGGTCACCAAGTATCCTATATCCGATAGATATAGGATATCTCTTAGAAATGGAGATAAAATTCGATTTATATCTGACTATCTTAAAAATAACATTACAATATATATTGACGGAGAACATGCCAATTTGCATAGCATAATGGTAAAAAAGGGGGAAAATCTAAAAGATTTACTATCTAAGATTACTCTAACACCTCTATCCGATATAAAAGCTGTCCAACTATATAGAAAGAGTATAGCTATTAAACAGGCCAAACTTATTAAAGCTAATCTAAAGGATTTAGAGGCGAGGGTAATGACTACAGGCTCATCAACATTAGAGGAGGCGAAGATACGAAAGGAGGAGTCTGCTCTAATTCTCGATTTTATAAGAAGAGCCTCTAAGGTAAAACCCAAAGGGCAGGTGATTATAAATAGCTCCACAGACCTATCGACGGTTATATTGGAAGATGGAGATAGAGTCTTTATTCCTAAGAAGAGTCAAGTTGTTGTAGTCGAAGGAGAAGTATCTCTACCCAATGCACAAACTTTTGTGAGTGGTTATACGGTTGAGGATTATATAGAGTCGTGTGGAGGATTCTCTCCAAGAGCAAATAGAGAGAGAGTCCTCATAGTCAAAAAGAGTGGAAGGGTTATTACCTATAATGCAACCTCTTGGTGGAGTGCTAAATCTGTAAACATTGAAGCAGGAGACTCCATCTTAGTTATAGGAAAAGTTGATAGCAAAGATATTCAAATAACATCAAGTATCACTCAGATACTCTATCAGATTGCAGTTAGCACTGCTGTTGTTCTAAAAGCATTTTAAATAAAGGAGAGATAGTGAATATAAAGAGAGATATAAAGAGAAATATTAAAGCTTTTCTAAAAAAATATCCTAAATATGAAGAGAAGATTTATGAGATTTTTGATGTTAGAAGTGGAGGAATTTCTAAAGCTGAAATTGTTGTATATTTCTTTGGAGGAATGGGACAAACCTATCAGATAAAACAGTGGATAGATACATTTAAAGAGCTTGATAAGATACATAAAATTGTAGTTGTAGTCCGAAATAGAGAGGTTCAAAGCTATTTTAAAAAGATATTACCATTTCCCATTGCATATAGAGATAGTGTAGAGCAACTTCATAAATTTTACAATAAGCACAACTTCAAGGTAATTATATATATAAATAATGGTGTAAAAAACTATCAATCTCTTCTAAATGAGAATGTTCTCCATATACACATAAACCATGGAGAGAGTGATAAATCCTCTGACCACTCTAATCAGGTAAAGGGGTATGATTATATATTTGTCCATGCTCCAAATGGATATAATAACTATATGAAATATCTAATAAATTTAGACCATAGAAAGTTAATCCAGACAGGAAGACCACAATTGGATTTTATAAAGCCAATAAGCTTAGATACTAAAAATCGACCAGTGGTAATATATACAACAACCTATGAGGCTACACATCGCTCTATGAGATATACCTCTGTTGATGTGTATGGAGAGAGGATTGTAAATCAAATTATAGATAGCAATAGATACTTTTTTATCTATAAACCCCACCCAAATTTGGGTGGAAACGACCCAAAAGTAAAAGAGATACACCAGAGGATTGTTAAAAGAGTGGAGAGTAGCCCCTATGCTATAATGTTAGATAAGGAGGATGTCAATAATATATTTCCAATAGTTGATTTTGGTATATTTGATATGTCATCAACTATGACAGACTTTTTAAATGTAAATAAACCCTTTTTACTTGCAGATGTATTTAACCCAGAGGTGCATAATGTAGAGGAGTATAATATATTAAAGGGGTGTAATCGATTAAATCGAGATAATATAGACAATTTAATAGAGTTAATAGAGAATGAGATAAAGAATGACCCTATGAGAGAGAAGCGAGAAGAGGTTAAAAGGCTCTATCTTGGTGACTATAAGAAGGGTGAGAGTATTAAGAAATTTATCTCATCTATAACAGATATTATTAATGAGAGAGATAGATTAATATCTAAGAAGATAGACCCATTTACAAATGAGATAAAAAAGAGAGAGATTAATATAAATCGAAGTAGAGCAGAGAATGGATATGAGAATATTGCTATATATTTCTTTGGAGATATATCAGCTATATATCAAATTGAGCAGTTTAGAGGGGTCTTTGAAGCGATAGATAAAAGAGAGAAGTTAAGATTTGTAGTAAGAGATTTAAAGGTATATAGATATTTAAAGGCGGAGACAAACTTTAATATAGCCTACACCTATACCATTGATGAACTCTTAACATATTATGAAAATAATGATTTTAAAGTTATCTTATATATCAATGATGGATATAAGAATTTTCAATCTCTAATCTATCATAGGGCTTTACATATCTATTTGGATTTTGGAGATAATGATAACTATATAGCACACTCAAGCCAATCTAAAGGGTTTGACTATATCTATTTTAAAGATAATGAGGTGTTAAAGGTATATAGAGATAATCTTATAAAGATGCCAGAAGAGAACTATATAGCAATAGGCGATATATTAACAGATAAGAAGAGCGTAGAGCTATTAATAGATAATATATTTAAGGCTATGAACAAGCGAGATAGACTCCTCCAAGAGAAAAATATGTTAAATACTATACACTAAGGAGTTAATTTGTCGAGTAGAAATAGAATATATAAAGGTGTAGATTTAAATAAGGGGGCTAAATTAGAGGAACCCGTTACAATATATGCCAATGCAGATATTAGAAATAGGGTTGAGATAGGAAAATATACATATATAAATAATGGAACAACAATATTTTATAATACTAAGATTGGGAGGTTCTGCTCTATTGGTAAGAAGTGTGAAATTGGAGTAGTTGACCACCCTACAGATTGGTTAAGCACCTCCTCAATACAATACAATATTAAAGGGCATTTTGATTATAAGGCAGATTGTAGTAATTTTAAAGAGTTACACTATAATCAGATAGAGGGTTGCAATATAGGTAATGATGTATGGATTGGCTCTCTTGTGGTTGTAAAGAGTGGAGTTACTATTGGAGATGGGGCAATTATTGGTGCAAACTCTATTGTAGTGAAAGATGTCCCACCCTATGCAATAGTTGGTGGAGTTCCTGCTAAACTTATTAGATACCGTTTTGATAAAGCGACTATTAAAAAACTATTGGAGCTTAAGTGGTGGAATAGAAGTTTAGATGAGCTATCAGGAGTTACATTTAATAATGTTCATAAGGCAATAGAGGAGTTAAGTGG
>JALWZK010000238.1 GCA_027002665.1 Campylobacteraceae bacterium
CTTTGATAATAGACTTGGAAAGGATAGTAAAGTTTATCTTGGAAGTGCAGAGTTGGCTGCTGTTGTAGCACTAAAAGGTAAAATTCCTACAAAAGAGGAGTATTTAGAGATAGTATCATCTAAAATTACTCCAGAGATGATGGATAAAGTCTATAAATATCTTAACTTCAATAGAGTATCTAAAGATGAATTGGAAGAGATGGTAAAATAGCTACTATTTTTATGGAGTTACTAATTTTAGTAACTCCCCCTTAAGCTTTCAAATAGAGTAAATATGCTAATATCTGTTTTATTAAAAAAGGGATTACCGTATGTTTGAAATTCTCCAAAACTATATTGATAAGAGTAGTGCTATTACCATATTTGTCCTCTCTATTCTATCTGTATATTTTATTATCACAATGTGGATATTTCTATATCGCTATTTTGCACTTAATAAATTAATCTCAATAGAGGCACACTCTCTAAAGAAATTATATATGGGTAGAACAAAGAGTGTAGATGAAAATTCTCTATTATCACCCTACTTAAATAAGGTATTAATTCCAAATAGAGCAATATTTGATGTGGCAAAAAAATCTGCCATTAAGAGTGCAACAAGTGGATTGACAGGGCTATCAATTATAGCTTCAACCTCACCATTTATTGGACTATTTGGAACAGTAGTGGCTATTCTTGAGACATTTTCAGACCTTGGAACTCAAAAAAGTTCCACCAGTATTGCTATTGTAGCCCCTGCAATATCAGAGGCTCTTGTAGCCACTGCAGCCGGTATCTTAGTAGCCACTTTTGCATATAGTTTTCATCTTATTCTAAAGCGTAAATCTTATGAATTAACTGTTCTACTTGATAGTCAAGCAGATTTAATCTTAGCTCAAAAGAAGGTATAGATATGTCTAATTGGGACGAAAACCCTGACCTAAATATTACCCCCCTAATTGATGTTATGTTGGTGCTTATGGCTATATTTATGATAACAATACCTGTTATGCAGTATCAAGAGGATATAGATTTACCAGATGGCTCAAAGTCACATAAGGTGACAGATAATAAATCTATATTAATTGAGATAGATAAGGATTTAAATATCCATTATGATGGAAAAACTTATAGTTTAGAGAGTTTTCCAGATGCTTTTCGTCTTAAGACCAATGATGTAGATAAGAGTAAGGCTGTATATATCAATGCAGATAAAAATATAATTTATGATAATGTCATATATCTACTAAAAGTGGTTAAGCAGAGTGGATTTGAAAAGGCATCTCTTCTAACACGATGAATAAGATAACAAGTGGGATATTAGCAGTCTGTATATACTTAGGAGTTATCTTTTTAATTCTACTATACTATAATGTTCATAAGATAAAGTCAAAAAATTATGTTGAGAAGAACTCAAATAGGATTACAGTTACACTTGTCAATAGTGATAAAACTGTATTTAATAGAAGCTCTAAAATATCTATACCTAAAAAACCTACTCCTATAAATAGACATCATTTAATTAAACCTAAAATTCCATCTAAAAAAGCGTTACTAAAGAGAAGAGCCATAGCTAAGAAGAGAAGGGAGGCAGAGAGAGTTACAAGACTTAGAGAGGAGGCAAGGAAGAGAGCCTTAGCGAAAAAGAGGGAGGCGGAGAGAATTGCAAGACTTAGAGAGGAGGCAAGGAAGAGAGCCTTAGCGAAAAAGAGGGAAGCAGAGAGAATTGCAAGACTTAGAGAGGAGGCAAGGAAGAGAGCTTTAGCGAAAAAGAGGGAGGCAGAGAGAATTGCAAGACTTAGAGAGGAGGCAAGGAAGAGAGCCTTAGCGAAAAAGAGGGAAGCAGAGAGAATTGCAAGACTTAGAGAGGAGGCAAGGAAGAGAGCCTTAGCGAAAAAGAGGGAAGCAGAGAGAATTGCAAGACTTAGAGAGGAGGCAAGGAAGAGAGCTTTAGCGAAAAAGAGGGAGGCAGAGAGAATTGCAAGACTTAGAGAAGAGGCAAGGAAGAGAGCCTTAGCGAAAAAGAGGGAAGCAGAGAGAATTGCAAGACTTAGAGAGGAGGCAAAGAAGAGAGCCTTAGCGAAAAAGAGGGAAGCAGAGAGAATAAAAGCTATTAAAGAGGCTAAGGCTAAGAGAGAGAGAGAGAGATTAGCGAGAATTAGAGCTGAAAGGGAGAGAAAGAGAAGAATAAGAGAGAGAGCAAAAAACCTATTCTCCTCTATTAAGACACCAAAGCACTCTACAAGTAAAGAGCCTAGAGTAACTCATCAAAGAAGTCATATAAGACACCAATCAAGTATAGCTGATAGAATTAAAAATACACACTTAAGCGGTAGAGTTAGTAACAGAAATAGAGATAAAGGGGTAGTAAATGCCTATATTGCTAAGGTGAAGAATCAATTAAATAATTGGAATGCTCAAAGTGACTATAAAGGGCAGAGTGCAACTATACGATTGACTATTATGAATAGTGGACACTTTAGATATAGTGTTAAACACTCCTCAAGTGTAGCCTTAACAAGGGGATTAAAGAGATTTTTAGACCAGTTAAATAGAATTGGATTGGGGGTTCATAGTAAATCAACTCCATATATTATAGAGGTTACTTTTAAAGCAAAATAACTGAAGAAGTAGAGCTAAGAAAGCTCTACTTTAACTATTATTCACACACTTCCGGCTCTTTCATAGATTTTATTAGAAGAGAGAAAGCGAATAGTGTTACGGCAAGCACGAACATCCATGCACTTGACCAGAGTCCTGTCAATTCGAGTAACCAACCGAAGATAACCGGAGATATAAATCCTCCAAGTCCACCAAGAACACCAACGATTCCACCAACAACACCAACCTCTTGTGGATAATCATGAGCAACAAGTTTATATACACTTGCCTTTCCAATTCCCCAGAGAGCGCCGACAATAATTGCTAAGATACCAAAAATCCATACATTTGCTTGGAAGAAAATTCTTGTTGTCCCTTTTACAAGTAGTTGTTTTTTAGTAACCTTATCACCAACCTTAACAACCGGCTCTTGTATTACCTCTTTTATAGGGAATAGTAGAAACTCTTTAGTATCTTTATCTATATTACCTTGCTTAGGAACAAACTTATATGTTCTTGGACCAGCCTTAGGATTTGTGACTACTACACTATTCTCTGTAACTGCTGTAACTGTTCCTGGAAGTTTAGCTAAAATACCTTTACCCGGAGACTCTATTACCATTTTCGGCACCATAAGCATTGCAGAGATAATAATAGCAGAGACAAATACCCACATGGTAACTCTGGTTCCACCAAATTTATCACTTAAATATCCACCCAAAGCTCTAATAACACCAGAAGGGAAACTAAATGCTGAAGCAAATATACCAGCAGTTACCAATGGAAGTGCATAAACATTTACGAAGTAAGGAACTAACCATTGTGAGAAGGCAACAAATAGACCAAACACAATGAAGTAATACATTCCAAGTCTCCAGACATGAAGGTCTTTAAGTGGTCTTAACATCTGACCTAAGCTTCTGGTAGAGCTAGCCGGCTTTCTATTTTCTGTTGTAAAGAAGAAGATAACAGCCATACCCGCTAACATACTTGCATAGATAATTGGAAGTTTTCTCCAAGCCTCCATATCTCCACCAGCAACTAAGCTCATCAATATTGTAGGAGCGAATAGTGAAGTTAATGCTGCACCTGCATTACCTGCACCAAATATACCAAGTGCTAAACCTTGCTTCTCTTTTGGAAACCAGACAGAGGTAAATGCGATTCCTACTGCAAAAGTAGCACCAACAGTTCCAAATAGCAGAGATGCAATAATAAAGTCACTATATGTCTCTGCTCTTGACATTAATAACATACCCAAAGCTGCAATTAGTAGATTAATAGTAAATATGGGTCTCCCACCAAACTTATCTGTCAAAATACCCATTGGCAATCTAAATAGTGCACCTGTTAAAACTGGAATACCAATTACAGTTCCCATCTGAACTGGTGTCCAGTTCAAAACGCCATTTGAAATTAAAAAAGTAATTAATACACCGTTTGAGAGCCACGCCGCAAATGCAACTGTAAACGCCAGTGTATTCATAGTTAACATTCTCCAAGATTTGGAGGTAGCCTCTTTCATCATACTCATCTGTAACTCCTTTCGACTCCATACAGGATTCCCATTTTCCTATTACCAAATAACGGAGCGTTGTTATTTTAAATTTTGGTATATCATAGAAGGAATTTGTTCCTGCTTATGTCATTATAACCTTAAAATAGTGAAATAATTGTAGATATAATGATTATACAAGTTTATCTTTTAAAATGATACCTATTTACACATTATTTATAATTATTAGTAGTCTAACTTATAATATAAAATATATATAGC
>JALWZK010000239.1 GCA_027002665.1 Campylobacteraceae bacterium
GCTATTTTATAAGCTCAAAAGGGTTTTCTATTACTCGTTTTCTATCCACAATATATGGGATAAGTGCTGTCTGTCTTGCTCTTTTAATTGCTACAGTCACCATCTCTTGATGTTTTTTACAGTTTCCTGTTAATCTCCTTGGCATAATTTTAAATCTTTCACTTAAACTAATTTTTAATAGATTTAAATCTTTATAGTCAATGAAATCAACTTTGGACTCACAATATTTACAATATCTCTTTTTAAATTTTCTTCTCTCTGCCATATTTACCTCCTAAAATGGTATTTCATCTTCATCAATGTCTATCTCTGGAACGGGTGCTTGTCTTGTCTGTTGTGGTATATATGAAGATGTTTGGTGTGAAGTTTTGGATTGCTGTTGAGGCGGAGTATAACCATTATAACCGAGATTTTGACTCTCTGCCTTTGTATCTAACATTTTTAGATTCTCTACAGCTACAGAGTGTTTACTTCGTTTTCTCCCATCTTGTCCTACCCACTGTTGAAAAACAAGTCTCCCATCAACTAAAACTTTACTACCCCTTTTAAGATACTGATTGGCAATTTCAGCAGTTCTTCCAAAAAAATTTAAATCTATGAACATAGTTTCATCTCTTGTCTCACCGGTTTGACTTTTCCATTTTCTACTGGTTGCAATTCCGACACTCCCTACTGCTGAACCACCTTGAGTATATCTTATCTCAACATCTCTGGTTAGGTATCCTACCAATATTATTTTGTTATACATGGGGTCTTTCTCCTAAGTAAGCTTTACGCCTCTGTTGTCTCTTTCTCTTTCTCTACTGCTTCGACCTTTTCCTCTACAGGAGTCTCTTCTTTATCAGCTGTTCCAATAGATTGATTAGCTTTTGCTACAAGTCTATTAAAGTGTTCAGTTTCTCTCTTGTTAGTATATCTAATAGTGAAAAATTTAATAACATCTTCATTAAACTTCAGTTTTCTTTCAAATTCACTAATAACCGCTCCTACTGCCTGAAAATATAAGACAACATAGAGACCTCTCTCATACTTATTTATAGGATAGGCTAACCTTCTCATTCCTATCTTATCAGTTGCAAGGATTTGAGCCTTTTCTCCTATAAGAGTATCTTGAATCTTTGTAATATTTGAAGTCTGCTCTTCATCTGTTAGTGTAGGTTTTAGTATGAAGAGTGTTTCATAATTATTCATTCTGTTCCTTTTGGTTTTATATCCCACTATAGTAGTGAGCAAGAATTTTTGAAAATGAATTTTATCATAAAGTAAATTTAGTTATCCTAAACTTAATAGCTCATCAGAGTATTTATCTGCTGTATATTTCTGATAGTTACCCTTATAGTGGATATAGTGAGGTGAGTTTTGATGCCCTTTAAGTGCCTCTTCACTCTCCCAACTCTCAATTACTATAAAGGTGTTTGGTCTATCTCTCATCTGATATATATTATAGAGTTCACACCCATCTTCAGCTCTTGAAGCTTCAATCATACTCTCAAGTAGAGATTTTAACTCTTGAATAGAGTCATCTTTTGCTACAAATACCACCTTCTTAATTAAGCTCATTTCTTTCCTTTATATCTAATATGTATCCCTTGACTATAGTTAGGGACTTTATCGTAACTAAAAACTGCATAATACTTATCTAACTTTGTTGAACCATAGGTATCATAGGTGTAGTTATCCTTACCTGCATATAGTTTGACCCCGTCAAAAGGGTTACTTGGAATATGCCATCGATTTCTAACCACATAGTAACCTACAATATCATCACTTAAAACTCTATCCCATGTAAGTTTTACAACCCCTTTTTCAATAGATGTTTTTAGATTTGTAGGGGGCTTAGGAGGAGTTCTCTTCTTCTCTATATAGCTAATCTTTAACCTTACATCTTTTTCCCAATTAATTAAATGTTTTTTTGTCATGACACTTGTAGGACGAATAATAAATTTCGCCTCCTGCTCATTTCGTCTTTTATCTTCAAGTGCCAATATTGAGTATGAATCAAAAATAAAGAGATGTTCTCTCTTTCTATTGAGTTCAGCTGAACTCACCTCATACCCAATATACTCTATTCTATCTCTATTCTTTATATCTTGATATGAGAACTCATCTAAATCTATAAACTCTACATTATAACGAATATCAACACTCTTTTTAATAGTGGAGATGTTTTTTATCTCTATCCATGCATCTGTAATTACTATCTCATCCATATCTGGAAGTATAGATAGGTCAAACGATATAAAACCATATATCTTCTCATTATTCCTATCAAATCCACATGCCAATTTTCCCTCTTCAACCTCATCTTCAGATATGGTCATAACATTAAATGCCTCTATGATTATCTTCTTAGGTGGAATTGTATATTTAATATCTATAGATGGTCGATAGTGAAGTCCTCCACCCTGATTTCCATATCCCAAATCAAATACCATAACTTGGGAGTCTCTTCCAACAGGTAGCTCCGTGGGTCCCTCCAATTTAAATATAACTTTTCCTTTACTTAACTGCTTTTGAAGCTGCTTTCTCTCAAACTCATTAAAAATCCATTTACTCCAGATACCCTGTGTTAATCTCTCTGAGGGAATACTTGTCCCGACACTATTGAGAATTTTTGCCCTATGGACCTGCTCAAAATCCTTTATATTTGCGATGGTTTCACTATCTAACATATTCATTGTCCACTCACCATACTTCTCTATCTTAGCAGAGACTCTATTTAGTGGATATAGTAATATTTGTGCATCTAAGATTATAGCATTTTTGGGAATACTTTTTAAATCAAACTCCATTACACCATAGCTAACTCCTCGAGCTTGACTCACTCCAACCTTTAGGGAGTTTACTCCAAAATGTCCAGCGTTTGCCTCTGGAGACTTTTCGGCAACATATCCCACTTTAGATTTCATAGGAAAGATTGTTTTTGAAAACTCTCTATTCTCAAGTAGTGTTCTAAACTTAACCTTAGGTGCAAATGGCGATTTTGTCTGAAAGAGTTTATGGACTGCCCTTATATAGTAGAAATACATAGTTCCACTCTGTAGATTCTCATCTATAAACTCTCTATTAGAGGTAATTCCAATTAGTGAAGTATCGTTACACGCCTCTTTATTATTTAAATTTCTATATATCTCAAAATATATCTTAGGATTTTCAGGATATTCCCAAGCCAATTTACAACTATTTGAGTCAAATTCAACTAAGTGAAAATTCTCAACCCTCATAGGGGCATTTGAGCTATAGTTTCTCGCTTCACTTAGAGCATATAGTAGTGCTGGAATATTCTCATTTATCGACTCTGACATATTCTGCATATAATCTGGTATATTTCTCGTTCCAACCTCAACAACAGCTGATATTATCCCTTTAGAGTAGTAATACTCTCTGCCACTTCCTGAGATTAACTTACTTGGTGGTTTCCCCCTATTGATACCATATTTTCTACCTGTTATTTTATGAATGTGGTAGTTCATATTTGCACATAGGGTATTTAAATCAGTCCCCTCAAGTTCCATTTCATGGTTAAACTTATGTGCAGGAAAAAATACATTTCCTTGTGAGTGATAATCCAATGCAATGGTGATATTATCATGGGTATCAACAAAATTTTTTATGGCTCTTGTCTCTGGCTCTGAAAAAGGGTAAGGTCCACTATATACATTTGAGCTTGTATTTTTGGATTTTTTATACCCTATTGAGAAGTTTCTATTTAAATCAACTCCATAGGTTCCATCTCCATTTTTGCGTCTATTTTTTCTCCAAAATGAGAAGTGATTTCTACTATACTCAAACCCATCTGGATTTAAACATGGCACAATATATAGGGTATTATATGTTAAAGTTTTTAGTATCTCCGGATTATTCTCATGATTTTTTAAAATATAGTCGATAAAGGCTACTGCCAATTCATTTCCTATCCACTCACGAGCATGAACAGTTCCAGTATATAGTAGTGCTGGTTTTAAATCAGCATACTCCACATTTAAAGATATGGTTGCTAATAAAATATCCCTATCCTCCCAACTCTTTCCAATATTGGTTACCCTAATTAGACTTGGATATTTTTTTTCACACTCTATTAAAAAATCTTTACTCTCTTGATACGATTTATACTGCTGTTTCATCTATTATTTATGCAAAAGTAAATAATTGCACCCTCCTTTTTCTCTACTCTATAAGAATTGTAATTATACACTCTATTACTTAGTTTTAAATTATTAAATTTTAAAGTCAATCAAATTTAATGAAATTTAAAAGAATATCTATTAATAAAATTTAATAAAATAATACTTTTGTATAAATCTCCTATAAAAGCTTAAATTAAGACAGTTTTTTATAAAATTAAGTAA
>JALWZK010000240.1 GCA_027002665.1 Campylobacteraceae bacterium
GACTCGAACCCCCGACCTGCTGATTACAAATCAGCTGCTCTAGCCAACTGAGCTACATCAGCACCATTCATTTAAAGATACCCCTTAAATGAAGTGGCATTATAGACAAAAAAAAGAGTATTGTCAAGTATTTTTAGAAAAAAAATATAATTTTTTTTAAAAATTATATCTTTTCACCTCTTTTTGGAATAAGCGCCTCTCTTAAAACCTCTTCAATGGAGCTAACGGCTACTATCTCAATTGCACTCTTAACCTCTTTTGGAATATCCTCCAAATCCCTCTCATAATTCTTATCTGGAATTAACACTTTACTAACTCCAGCCTTATATCCAGCTATTAGTTTCTCCTTTAAGCCCCCAATTGGAAGAACCTCTCCCGTTAGGGTCAATTCACCCGTCATAGCTACTCTATTATCAACCTTCTGTTCAGATAAGATAGAGGCAATTGCTACCGCTATGGTAATACCTGCACTGGGTCCATCTTTTGGAGTTGCCCCCTCTGGAATATGTATATGTAAATCATACTTCTTATATATATCTTCCTGCTTAACACTCAATTTTTTATTATCTATTAAGATTTTAATTACAGAGAAGGCGATATAGGCAGACTCTTTCATAACATCTCCGAGACTACCTGTCAATTGAACTGAGCCTTTCCCTTTAATCTTAATAGCCTCAATCTTTAACATATCTCCACCAACGGCAGTCCACGCTAACCCGTTCACAACTCCCACTAAGGGTTTTTTACCAATCTTAGATACCTCAAAGACCTTTTTATCTGCAAATTTTGGCAAATCTTTTATATTGATAGTTATCTTATCTAAGGAGCTATCTTTAAGTATGGCGGTTGCCACTTTTCGCATTAAAGAGGCTATTTTCCTTCTTAAATCTCTAACTCCCGGCTCCCTTGTATATTCATCTATAAGTAGCTTTAAAGCTCCATCTGTAATTTTAAACTCTCTCTTTTTAAGCGCATGTTTCTTTAACTCTTGTGGGATTAGATACTGTTTTGCTATCTCCAACTTCTCCTCTGGAGTGTATGAGCTAACCTCAATAAACTCCATTCTATCTCTAAGTGGAGCCGGAATTGTGCTTAAATCATTTGCGGTTGCAATAAATATAGCCTTACTTAAATCTATATTGAAGTTTAAATAGTAGTCTCTATATGCTCTATTCTGCTCGGGGTCAAGTATCTCTAAGAGTGCTGAAGTTGGGTCGCCTCTATAGTTTCTACCAACCTTATCAATCTCATCAAGCACAATTACAGGGTCCATACTCTTAGCATTTATTAATCCCTGCACTACTCTTCCGGGCATAGCTCCAACATAGGTTCTTCTATGTCCCCTCAACTCATTTACATCTTCCAACCCACCAAGTGCAATTCTAACTAATGGTCTTGAGAGTGCATTTGCAATAGAGTTTGCCAGTGATGTCTTTCCAACACCCGGAGGTCCAAAGAAACATAAAATTGCTCCTCTATTTTCATCTAATGAGATACCTCTAAGATTTGCTAACTCTCGGACAGAGAAAAACTCGATAATTCTCTCTTTTGGTTTCTCCAATGAGAAGTGGTCCTTATCTAACTCCCTCTGCACATCGGAAACCTTGAGTGATTTACCGGTTAATTTTCCAAATGGTATCTCAAATACCCACTCCAGATAGGTATATATCTGCTGTGCGTCTCCACTATCGGGGTGCATTCTTGCAAACCTATCAAGCTGTCGCGAGATTTCATCATATATATCCTCCTCTATAACACTCTTTAAGGAGTCCAATTTTTTTCTAAACTCTGCTATCTCCTCATCTCTCTGATTATCGATACCCAGCTCTTTATTAATCGCCTTTATCTGCTCTTTTAAAAAATACTCTTTGTTTGTCTGCTCTATTTTGGTATGGACCTTGGTTCGTATCTCCCTTTCGACTCTTGCAGATTCTATCTGAGCCACTATGATATCAATAATCATCATAAGTCTCTTTTCAATATTCTGCTCTCTATAGATATCATAAGATTCTGTCTTAGATATTTTAAGTAGAGATGCAACTAAGTCGGCAATTCTATATGGCTCACTTGTCTCTGAAATTGTCTTCAATATATCAGATGGAATATTATTTTGAATTTTTGAGAGCTGTTTCAACTTCTCATTTAACACTTTAACTAAGGCTTTAACCTTTAACTCTTCATAGAATTGATTCTCTACCAAATTTATTGTGGCAACTTGAAACATAAGCTCTTCTATCGATATTGTCTCTATCGGAGATGATATTTCTCCTTTGGCAAGACCTTGAAAGAGTATCTTTACTCTACCATCCGGTATATGAATTTTTCTCATAATAGAGCCAATGACACCAATAGTATTAATATCATCTAACTCTCTCGAACCCTCAAATCCCTCTTTACTATTTGTTAAAAAGATTAATGAATTTTTCTCCATAGCATAGGTCGCTGCATCTATATCCTCTTTTTTTGTTAAAAATAGAGGGCTTATCATAAATGGATATAGAAATATATTATCTTCAATAATAATAGGTAACTCCGTCGGAAACGGTTCATAATTACTAAGTTGCATTAATAGCTATCCTTTAGTTAAAAATTTTATCTAAGAAACTCTCTTCAGGAGCTTTTATATCGGCACTATTTAATGGAGATTCTCTATTTTTATCTCTATAAATTTTAGACGCTTTCGCTTTACCAATTCTACTATATAGTCTTGAGATATTCTCATTCAATATATACTGTGCCATATATAGTCTAACTTTTAGAGTATCCACCATTGGTCTATAGATAGAGTTGGGATACTCTTTTGTAAACCTATCTACATCCTTGAGAGTATCCAGCATAAGTTTCTGGTCTCTATTTATATCTTTAACTCCCAAAAAAGATGCTTTTATCTTTAAAAATTTGGCCAACTCAACGCTTTTTGAGGAGGCATACTTTCTTAAATACTCATCTAAATAGTAATCTGCCATTATATAACTATTATCCTCGATATGGGCTTGAGCCAATATCATTGTGGCAGTTGGGACTATTGGAGAGCGAAAATGCTCACTCTTTAAAGATGTGTAGTAGCTATCAGCCTTATCTAAATCATTCTCAGATAGACTTTTAATAATGTTTCTATACCAATATATAGCAGGTTTATCATACTCTTTTACCACATCTTTATCGCTACAACCAATAAAAAATGATATAAATATAAGCAAAAGACCCTTTGTATAGTTCTTTAACATACCTAACCTTAAATTTGAATCCTTAAACTCAATGTAATTTTAAAGATTATGATACCTCAAACTATATTATATTTTGCTATAATTACACAAAAAGGTCTTAAAATGTCTTTAATAATTATTGGTGCTGGGGCTATGGGTATGGCTATGGCAGATGGATTAAAGGATAGATATAATTTAGAATTTGTAGTCAGAAATCCATCTAAGGTAGATAGTAACTATCCCATTCATCAATTAAGTGGTTTTAATATTGAAAATAAAAATATTATCTTAGCCGTTAAACCTTACGCCTTAAAGAGTGTAGCCACTCACCTAAGAGGTAAAGCAAATACCCTATACTCTATCCTCGCAGGAACTCCATTGGAGGATTTAAGAGACTCTATTAGAGCGAAGAGTTATATTCGAGCTATGCCAAATATATCTGCTAAGTTTAAAGCATCGACTACTATCATTACAGGAGATAGCAGTATAAGAGAGAGTGCAATAGAGATATTTTCATATATTGGAGATACTATCTGGGTTGAGAGTGAAAGGGAGATAGATATTGCAACTGCCGTTGCAGGTTCAGGACCAGCTCTACTCGCTTTAGTATCTGAAGCTATGATGGACGGACTTGTCAAAGAGGGATTGAAGAGAGCTGATGCTATAGAGATTACAAATTCACTATTTAGAGGTTTTGCCCCATTAATCTCATCTATGCACCCTGCTCTAATTAAAGATAGTGTTATGAGTCCTGCCGGAACGACAGCCTCTGCCTATAGTGTCTTAGAGGAGGGAGCAGTGCGAAGTTCATTTATAAAAGCTATTAACAGAGCATTTAAAGTTACACAAAAGTAAACTCTGTTAATCAATCATTGACTTTTTATTATCTAAGCGTTTATCATTTAATTATATAATTCTTTCATGAAAGATATGGATGATTGATAGACTTGAAAAAATAATTTTTCATAATAATCTCCTTTATAAAAAAACCTCCTTTGAACTTTGATACACCCCCCTTTTTTATGTTCATATCTTTCAACACTATATAATTTTACTACTACTCCTAATTTAAATTAT
>JALWZK010000241.1 GCA_027002665.1 Campylobacteraceae bacterium
ATTTTAAACAGACAATTACAAATGATAAGGGAAAGGTTATTAAATATAGTGGTAGAGTCTATTTTAAAGCAGATAGAGAGAGATTTTTAAATGAGTTTAACCAATCAATAGTGTTGAGTAGTAAACTATTTAAGTGGATATACTCATCTCCTACAAAGAAAGATGTATGTAGTGACGGTAGTCAAATTATCATTATTGACCATGATTTAGAGCAGATTTCAAAATACCTCATAGATGATGGGTTGGACTTAGAGAAAGTTTTAAATGTTGCAGAGAAGATTAGTAGTAAAGATTATAAAGCGGTATATAAAAATACTGAATATTTAATTACTATTGATAGAAATAACCATTTAAGCAAAATTTTCTATGTAGATAATCTTGACAATAAGGTCAAGATAATATTTTTAAATATGAAGTATAATAATCCAAATTTTAATAGTGCCAATTTAGAGTGTCCAGAGAATCCAAATTATGATGTGATAGAGGAGTAACCATTGAATAGTATATTTTCAATCTTTTCAACCAATACAGAATTTCTTGTCTTTATAACCCTATTTTTTACTCTTACCTTCTCAATTAGTATAATAATAGTGCTTTTTTTAACAAAGATTAAAACTTTAAACTCCATTATAGCACAAGCCAAAGAGATAGATAGTGCCAAGATTAAAAGAATTAAAGAGTTGGAAAAGGAGTTGGAGGAGCAGAAGAGAATAAGCAGAGATTTGGATAGAGAGCTTAGATTTATGCCAAGAAATAGAAAAAGACTAAATGATGCAATAGATTATATAAGAGATTTAAAGGAGCAGTTAAAAAATAGGAGTAGAGAGCATAGAGATATTGTAAATAAACTAAGAATAGATTTTGAACAGTTAAAGATTCATTATGACTTATTGCAGAAGAGCCATGCTAAACTCCAAGAGAGATATAATGATTTAAAGAGAAGAAATGAGGAGTTAATTGAGGATAATAATACTCTCCATGTAAAATTAAGAGATATAAATCTTGCCAACTATGTGAAGAATAGAAAAATTGGTTAAAAATACTATGTTATAATCATAGTATGAAAACTTTAATAGAAAAATTGGATTTAGAGAGATATATAGAGAATTTTAAAAAGTTTTATGCAAGAGATAAAGATATAGCAATAGTTGGAGATATAAATCAACACTATAGATATATAGAGGCTCTATCTAAGATAGAGTTTCCAGAGATTAAAGCTGTTCCAAACTTAGATATAGAGTTAAACAGAGTTAAAAAGTATGGAGTTTTAAGACTTAAAGAGATTTATAACTTTATGATAATAGTGAGCTATTTTAACTCTCTAAAGGGTTTAACTCTTCCCGAACCATTAAATAGATGGATAGGAAATATAGATATACCGGAGGAGATTAATAATATTCTACTCTATTTTACAGAGGAGGGGGATTTAAATCCTGAAAGAGAACCAGAGTTATATGATATAGATAGAGCTATAGAGCTAAATAGAGCATCTATTAAAGAGACTCTATATAAGATGGCACACTCCTCTATCTTAAAAGATTATCTAATCGATACTCAAGTTCACTTTTTAAATGGGGAGGAGACTCTACTTGTTAGAGGTGGATTTAATAGAGTAGTAAAAGCTTCCGTAGTTGGAAGAACAACGGGGGGATTTTTCTATATCATACCTCAAACTGTCTCACATCTAAAGGAGAGAGAGGCAAATCTACTATCTAAGAGAGAGGAGTTAATATATAGATATGCTAAGGAGTTCTCCACCATTTTGCATAAATATTATCTCTTTTTAAGATTTATAAATAGGGAGTATGATAGATTTGACCACTATCAAGCCCGTGTTAGATTTGCTAAGGCTTACGATTATGAGTTTATTATTCCATCTAAATCAAAAGGGATAAAATTGAGTAAGTTTGCACACCCTGCTATTGATAATCCAAAACCTATCGATATAACTCTCGATAAATCTGTGATGTTAATTACAGGGGTAAATGCGGGTGGAAAGACAATGCTCTTAAAATCTCTACTTAGTAGTGTATATATGAGTAAAAATCTTCTACCATTTAGATGTGATAGCTCAAATACTAAAATAGGAAACTATAAATCTATTGAAGCTATAATAGATGACCCACAATCTGTCAAAAATGATATATCTACCTTTGCGGGTAGAATGGTAGAGTTTGCAAAACTCTTTAAAAGGGAGAGGGCAATTGTGGGAGTTGATGAGATAGAGCTTGGAACGGATAGCGACGAGGCATCGGCTCTATTTAGAGTAATGCTTGATGAGTTGAGAAAACGAGATATTACATTTATTGTAACAACTCACCATAAGAGGTTAGCCTCACTTATGAGTGGAGATGACGATGTAGAACTTATAGCTGCACTATATGATGAGGTTAGAAGAGAGCCGACCTATACCTTTTTACAAGGCACTATTGGCAAGAGTTACGCCTTTGAGACGGCAGATAGATATGGTATCCCATCTTATATTGTGGAGATGGCAAAGGAGGTTTATGGAGAGGATAAAGAGAACCTAAATGAGTTAATAGAGAAGTCCACCTCCTTAGAGAGAGAGATGAGATTAAAGCTTAAAAAGGTGGATAGAGAGTTAAAATCCATAGAGAGAAAGAGAGCAAACTTAGAGAGAATCGAAGAGAGATTAAATGAACAACATAGAAAAGCTATTGCCACTTTAGAAAATAGATACAATGCGGCAATCAAGAGAGCAAGAGAGGCCATAAGGGCAAAGGAGTCAAAAGATGGGAGACGGCTACTAAATGAAGCCCATAGATTTAAAGAGGCTTCAAAGAGGGCAAAGGAGATAAAACAACCGGATAGAGAGGTTTTAAAAGTTGGAGATAGAGTAAAATATCGCTCGCTAAGAGGGGAGATTTTATCTATTCGAGGAGAAGAGGCAACTATTGAGATAGATGGTTTAAAGATGAGAGTTGCACTATCTAAGCTCAAAAAGATAGAGCGGTTACCTATGGTTAAAAAGCTTAGAAGTGATATAAGTGTTGAGAAACCGGATAGAGGGGCAGTATCTATAAAACTCTTGGGCTGTTTTGCAGATGAAGCCTTAGAAAAACTTGATACATTTCTATCAGATGCTCTGGTTAATGGTTTCTCAGAAGTTGAGATTATTCATGGAACAGGAAAAGGAGTTTTAAAAAAAGTAGTTACAGATTATCTAAAATCCTATCCAAAGTTACAATCTTTTTATGGACAGAAAGGTAATCTGGGCGTTACTATAGTAAAACTTTAAAGATATATTAACAATTCATTAAAAAATCATTATCTTTTATCTGTTATAATAAATGAAAATTGAACTTAGGAGTTTAAATGCCATCTATTATTACCTTATTTATTATAGGATTAATCTTTATTGGTTGTGGGACAGATATTGAGGATTTATCTAAAAAAGCTATAGATAGACAACAGAAAAATATTAATGCAGTTCAATCAAACTTTGCAATTTCACCAACTCTTCAAGGAACTTATACACTTCAAGAGGGTAACTACTCATATAATGGAAAATTAAACCGTTTAACACATACTGTTACCTCTTCAGATTTAATTATTGAAAAACTTGATAGTGACGATTATGGATACTATTTTACAATGCAAGTAGAGAATTTAACACCTGAACAACATAATGGTATTTTTCACAAACGAGATAATAAGTTTTTTCACAGGTTAATATATACGCCAGATATTACAAAAGAATCCAATATTACAATAGATTCCAATGTTTCAGATCTTCCTATACAGACAGAGATAAAAGATGATGAGATATATATTAAACAGGATAAAAACAAGCTTACTATTAATATGAAACTTCTCTCTGGAGGTGGAAGAATAAATATAATATGGCTTAAGGAGTCTAATAGCACAACTCCTATGACAAAAGAGTTAAAAGAGGCGCAACATGAATATTTTAAAGAGTATAAAGAGAGATTTAATACCTTTTTTAAAGGGGAGTAATCTATAAAAACTCTATATATCTATCCAACTTTAAGAGCTGTTAGAAGAGCTTATGAGAAATTTAAGGATAGAAGTGGGTTTATGCCAACTCTTATGACTATTAGTGAGTTTGAGCAGAAGATAGTCATTTTACCAAACCTTACAATGGTTGAGCCTCTTCAGAGAGTTTTACTCTTACAAGAGGCATCGAGATTTAGAGATTTTGAGAGATTAAAGATAGATAGAGATTTAATTAGATTCTTTACTAAGAGTGACTCAATAGTTAAATTTTTTGAGGAGTTGAGTTATGA
>JALWZK010000242.1 GCA_027002665.1 Campylobacteraceae bacterium
ATAATAGTCTCTCTATTAATGTTAGAGATAAAATATTTTATAGCGAACATTATAACCTTTGGACTATTTTTTGCAACAGCAAAGGCAAACTCCATAGGTTTAGCTCAGGAGTTGGACTACTATACTAAAACACTTACAAAGGCACCAAAAACCCCATATAAACTAATAGCAGGAGTATTACTTGGTATATCTACATTCTTTAGTGCATTTATAGCAGGTTATCAAAATTTTTTTATTAGTATCTTTATGGGAGTTATAGCATCTATTGGATATTTTCTATATTATGGATTTGACCCACGAAGGGATAAAATCACAAATATCGGCGATATTTCAGCAGATTTTGTAATAGAGACCCTGGCTACTGCAAGGGGAAAACTGAAGAGTATCGAAGAGGATATAACTCATATAAAAGATACAAAATTGGTATCTCAATTGAGAGTTGCCATTGATAAGGCTCATGAGATTTTAAAAAATATAGAAGAGGACCCCAAAGATGTGAGGGTTGCAAGGAAATTTATAATTGTATATATAGATGGGATTAAAAAGGTTACGCAATCATATATAGAGTTAGATGAGAAAGATATAACTCCTGAGACGAAAGCGAAGTTATATAATCTATTATCAGATGTAAAAGATAGATTTGAAAAAGAGATAATTAGATTAAAGAGAAACAATCAATTTGACCTTGATGTCCATATTGATGTGCTTCAAGAGCAGATTAAAAATTAATATAAGGAGAGATAAATGGAGACAAAAAGTAAAGAGATTATAGAGGCTACTATTGAGGCGAAGAGTGAAAACCTACCAGCAGTTATGCCAGAGGAGCAGAGTAAATTAGAGAAGGCATTGAGTGAATTGGATTTTAATGATAGAACTTCTATTATATATTTTGGTGCTTCTGTGCAGGAGGAGCTCGATGATATATCAAATCGTATGATAGAGGGGGTAAAAAATAAGGATACAGGAGCTGTTGGTGCTGTTCTAAATGAGATGGTGGCATCTATTAAGGGATTTGATATAGATGAGTTAAATCCAAATAAAAAACTGCCTTGGTATAAGAGTCTATTTGGTGGCACTAAGCCTATCGTTAAATTTATGCAGGGTTATGAAGAGGTTAGAGACCAGATTGATAAAATTGCAAATAACTTAGAGGAGCATAAATCTAAGCTTATGACAGATGTTAAATCGTTAGATAAACTCTATGAGGCAAATTTAGAATATTTTAGAAACTTAGAGATATATATACAGGCAGGAGAGATAAAACTAAAAGAGTTAAATGAGAAGATAATCCCTCAATATGAGGCTAAGGCTAAGAGTGGAGATATGATGGCAATACAGGAGTTAAAGGAGATTAGAGGTTTTAGAGATGATTTAGAGAGACGAGTTCACGACTTAAGACTATCAAGACAGGTAGCTATGCAGTCACTCCCTAGTATTAGACTTATTCAAGAGAATGATAAATCTCTAATAAATAAGATTACTTCAACTATTGTAAATACTGTTCCACTCTGGAGAAACCAGTTGGCTCAAACCGTTACCATATTTAGAAGCCATGAGTCGGCAAAAGCTCTAAAAAATGCGACTGATTTAACAAATGAACTCTTAGAGAAGAATGCAGAGGGGTTAAGAGAGGCAAATCGAGAGGTTAGAACTCAAATGGAGAGAGGTGTATTTGATATCGAGAGTATTAAAAAGGCAAATCAGACTCTAATAGATACACTAAATGATTCACTACGAATTGCAGATGAGGGGAAAGAGGCGAGAGCCAAAGCACTTCAAGAGCTACATAAGACAGAGCAGGAGTTAAAAGATGCTCTACTTGCTACAAAAGCAAAAATGGAGACCTCATCAGATAGATTGGTAGAAGATTTAAATAAAAGGGGATAAGATGGGACTTTTTGATTGGATAGGTGGACAGTTTATAGATGTTATTGAGTGGACTGATGATAGCCATGATACTATGGTTTATAGATTTCCACGACATGGAAATGAGATAAAATATGGAGCAAAACTGATAGTTAGAGAGTCACAGGTTGCCGTATTTGTAAATGAAGGTGTAGTTGCAGATGTGCTACAACCCGGAATTTATGAGTTAGAGACTAAAAATTTACCAATTCTAACATCATTGAAGCATTGGGACCATGGATTTAACTCCCCATTTAAGGCAGAAGTATATTTTTTCAATACAAAGAGGTTTACAAATCTAAAGTGGGGGACTAAAAATCCAATTATGGTGAGGGACCCCGAGTTCTCAATGGTTCGACTTAGAGCATTTGGAACCTATGAGATACGCATAATAGACCCTAAGAAGTTTATGGTAGAGATAGTTGGAACAGATGGACACTTTACAGTCGATGAGATAGATGAGCAGTTAAAAAATCTAATAGTATCTAAGTTTACAAAAGTGCTGGGGGAGAGCAAAATACCAATTTTAGATTTAGCCTCCAATTATGAAAAGTTTAGTAAATATATTACTAAGAGTATCGCTCCATACTTTAAGGAGTATGGATTGGAGCTTACAAAGGTTATTGTGGAGAATATCTCCCTTCCTGAAAATGTGGAGAAGGCATTAGATAGAAGAACAAGTAGAGAGGTTACAGGGAATCTCGATGATAATTTAAAATATCAAGCAGGTGAAGCCTTAGCCAACTCTAAAGGTGGAAGTGCTATTGGAGATATAATGGGGGCTGGAATTGGTTTCTCTATGGGACAAGAGATGTTTAATAGAAGAGAGAAAGATACACCTCCACCACTTCCACCGAGAGATACAAAGATGTATCATATTGCAGTTGATAATCTCTCACAAGGTCCCTATGATATTAGAACTATACAACAGTTTATTGATAAAGGAGATATAAAAAGAGATACTTTAGTATGGACAAAAGGTATGAAAAATTGGGAGAGTGCAGGAGAGGTTTTACCTGAACTATTTGAAAATACACCTCCACCACTTCCATAAATTGGAGTGCCATGAGATTTAAACCGAAAAATTTTGTATGTAAAAACTGTGGTGGAGTTTTAAGATATGATGCTGTAACCCATGAGTTAAAGTGTGATTTCTGTGGCTCTATTGAGAAAATAGAAAACTCAAATGAGCCAATAGAGGAGTATGATTTTAAAGAGGGTCTAAGAAAATCTCATAGAGGTAGAGCTATTGATAGTAGAGAGGTTACATGTAATAAGTGTGGGGCAACATTTAAGTTGGACTCCTATGAGTTAAGTTCTCTATGTCCATACTGTAAAACCCCTATTATCACAGACTTTACAAAGGAGATACAACCAAAATCTCTAATTCCATTTGTAATAACGGAGAGAGAGGCACAGGAGAGATTTAAAAAGTGGATTGGCTCACTATGGTTTGCACCAAATAGATTGAAAGATTTTGTTGATGGAAATAGAAAATTAACAGGATACTATCTGCCATATTGGACATTTGATAGTAATACACGAACAGAATATAGTGGAGAGAGGGGTGATATATACTTTGTAACAGTCCGAAGAAGAGTAGAGATAAATGGTAGAGAGGAGATAATAGAGGAGCAGGAGCCGAGAATTAGATGGACTCCTGTGAGTGGGGAGGTCTATCATAGTTTTGATGATATTACGGTTGGTGCATCTAAAACTATCCCCCATAACCTATTAGATAGATTGGCCCCTTGGGATACAACAAAATTGGTTCCCTTTAATGAGAAGTATCTATCTGGATTTCTATCTGAAGAATATACAATAGATTTAAGCGATGGCTTTAACTATGCAAAAGAGCAGATGAAGAGAGTTATTATAGAGGATATTAAACGAGATATTGGAGGAGACCAACAGCAGATAGATTATATGCGAACAGAGTATAGCGATACAACATATAAAGATACACTATTTCCAATATATTCAGCAGAGTTTAAATGGCAAGGGAAACTCTATGACTATCTTATAAATGGACAGAGTGGAAAGGTTGTAGGTGAGAGACCATATAGTATAGTTAAGATAACCATAGCTATTATTTCAACTATAACTATCTTGGCTACTATTTACTATCTATATGGGCGTTATTATGGTATCTAAACTTTTAGCAGGAAGCCCAAAGCGAATGAAATGAGCTTCTTTAGTAATCGTCTCGTAGCGATTAGGTAGTTCACATGGTTCTCTTAGTTTAAATCGCCAAAATCACAAAGACTAAGGTCATGATTAAGGTCTAAGCTACCTTTTTGTAATTTTTGTCCTAATTTATAGTAAATCCCATAAAAGCTTGGATTTCGCTGATTATGTGA
>JALWZK010000243.1 GCA_027002665.1 Campylobacteraceae bacterium
AAATAGATGTTACAAAACCTCCCAATAGAGAGCCAAACAGCATCACTCCCTCCCAAGAACCCGCATTCTTAATCTCCTTCAGATAGCTATAGTTATTTGGGTCTAAATCGAAAATAACTCCTGCAAAATATGGCACATATGTAGAGGCACCTATTGGTCTATCCGCTCCATAGATAGAAAATGTAAGTAGGAGAAGTCCTGATAGTAAAATACCACCCATCCACCAAGGTAATCTATTTGTCATAATTATATCCTTTATAATTTTTCTCTAATTATACACTATATTTTCTAATAAGTAAAATTTATTTTGTTTAATGTTTTAAACAATATAATTGATAAAACTACTTTTAAAACATAAAGAGATATAATCTATCTATGATAAAAGTAGAAGATATATATAACAGATTAGATAATATTAGTCCATTTGAGCTTCAGGAGAAGTGGGATAACTCTGGATTAATTGTAGGTAGTATGGGTAGAAAAGTAACAGATATTGTAGTATCCCTCGATATAGACAGAGAGAATCTATTAGGAGCGAAAGAGAAAACTCTCTTTATAGTCCACCACCCTCTAATATTTTCAGGATTAAAAAGATTGGATTTCTCCAAATATCCTTCAAACCTCTTAGAGATAATAGTCAAAAAGGATATTTCAGTTATTGCAATGCATACAAATTTTGATAAAACCCATCTAAATAGATTTCTATTTGAAGAGGTTTTAGGATTTAAAATCGATTCAATGGAGGATTTTATATGCACCGCCATAGGAGATTGGAGGAGAGATGAGTTAATATCTCACTTAAAATCTAAATTGGAGTTAGATACCCTTAGAGTTATATCTTCCAAAGAGAGGATAAAATCTATTAGTTTAACAACAGGTGCAGGAGCCTCTTTTATAGATAATGTCCAGAGTGATTGCTTCTTAACGGGAGATATAAAATATCACGATGCAATCAAGGCTTTAAATCAAAATTTAATGATGATAGATATTGGACACTACGATAGTGAGAGATTTTTTGTAAATGTGATGAGTAGAGAGTTGGAAAATTTAGGAGTTTCTGCTATAATTTCGCAGTCGTGTAACCCATTTAAAATATATACTACAAAAAGCTTCAGACCCCAAAAGGATAAAGATTGAATAGACATTTAAAAGAGTTAATAGAACTTTCAAAATTAGATAAATCAATTGATGAGTTTAATCCACTTATTGAGATGGCAGAGAAAAAATTGAATAGGAGAGTTGTAAAACGAGATAATATAAGTAAAAAAGTGGCTAAGATAAACTCTATCATAGAGGATACCAAATCCAAAATAGACTCTTTAGAAAACCAAATTAAATCAATTAATGAGCAACTAACTCTAAATCTTGCAAAGGAGAAGGTTATTCGAAATGAAAAGGAGTTACAAGCTCTGCAGATGGAGAGGGAACTTGCCAATGAGAAATTGAATTTTGTGAATGAAGAGATAGATAAACTCAATAGATTATTGGAGATAAAAGAGCAGGAGATGGTAGAGGCCAATAAAGAGTTGGAAAAGGCTGAAATTGACTTGGCTAAGGTATCCGATGAGGTCTCTAAGAAGTTGGCTTCAATTCATGAAGATAAGGCTAAACTCTATGCGAAACGGGATAGTAAGATTAGAAATATTGACCAGAAGATTCTATCTTTCTATGAAAAAATCCGTATTTGGGCTAAAAATACTACCGTCGTGCCGGTAAAGAAACAGGCATGTTATGGCTGTTATATGAGACTAAATGATAGTGCTTATGCAGAGGTTATTAAATCCGAAGAGATATGCACCTGTCACCACTGTGGTAGAATTATATATATAGAACCACAAACCGTCGAAGCAGAGGGATAAGAGTATTTGGATAGAGTCTTTTTTATCCTATATACTCTTACTATTAGTCTAATATATACTATTGCTATTCCTATTCTATATCTATTATCAAAAATAAGAGAGAAGTATAGAGAGTCTATTCCTGCCCGATTTTTTTTAAAAAATAATCCTCCATTAAGCCCTAATGGAGTTTGGTTTCACTCATGTAGCTTTGGAGAGGCGAGAGCAATATACCCCATTTTAGATAAGCTTCCCACCCAAATATTGAGAGTTACCACCACTACAGAAACGGGATTTAGAGCAGTATCCAAAATGGTTCCGAATGAGAGTAGATATTTACCATTTGAGCCTCTTCTAATTCGCTGGATAACCCCTCAAAAGGTATTAGTGGTAGTTGAAGCAGAGTTCTGGTATCTACTATTTGCTTTAGTCAAGATGAAAGGGGGTAAGACTCTACTTATAAATGCGAGAATTAGTGATAACTCCTTTCATAAATACCATAGAGTAAGATGGCTATATAGAGTGATATTTAAATATATTGATGAGGTATATGCTCAGAGTGAAATAGATAAGAGTAGATTAGAGAAACTTGGTGCAAAAAATATTACTGTTATAGGTAATATAAAATTGGCAAATATCCCATCGGCTACAAAAAAGCTCTCAAAACCGAAAGCTCTATTAATATGTGCAGGAAGCACCCACGAGGGAGAGGAGGAGCTTATATTAAATGCCTTTATTAAACTGAGAGAGGTTGAGCCAAATAGTAAATTGGCAATTGTTCCACGACACCCCGAAAGATTTAATAGAGTTTCTCAAATAGTTAGAGATGTGGCCAATGAATATCACTATAGTTATCATAACTATTCAGATAATGAGGCATTCAATTCAGATATAGTAGTGGTTAATGTTCTGGGTGAGCTTGTTAATATATATGCTATTAGTGATATTGTAATACTTGGAGGAGCATTTTTCCCTATTGGTGGACATAATGCCTCTGAAGCGGCACAGTTTGGTTGTAAAATTATATCTGGGATTTACTATTTTAATCAACGAGATATATTTAATACAATAGAGGGGATAACCATTATCGATAAAGATGAGTTATCTAAGACGCTAATAGAGCATAAGAGTCTAAAATCATCAAAAATAGTAGATAGAACAGATATTAACCCTATTTTAAAATCGATAAAAAAAGAGTTATAGATGGAAAAAGCATATAAGTTACTTGCAAAACAGGAAGGTATCTCAAATAAGAGAGCGAAAGAGTTAATAGATAGAGGATTGGTATATATCTTAGATAGAAAAGTGAAAATAGCAAGGGCAGAGGTGCCACAAGCTACCAGATTTAGGGTAGAGAGTATAGATAATATTGATATTATATATGAAGATAGTAATATTATAGCAGTTAATAAACCCCCTCTCTTAGATAGTTATGAGGTTCTATATGCTTTAAATGGGAGAGATATAGAGTTGATTCATCGTCTCGATAGAGATACCTCAGGGGTTTTACTCCTATCTAAGAGTAGAGCCTTTTTAAATAAAGCTATAGAGGCTTTTAAACAGAAAAGGGTTAAAAAGAGATATATCGCTTGGGTAGAGGGTATCTTTTTTGAGAAGATAACTATCGATACTCCAATTACAACATATAAAAGAGGAAATAGAGCATTCTCTAAGATAGATAAGAGAGGTGGAAAACCTGCAACTACAATAGTAACTCCAATAGAGATACAGGGTAGAAAATCGAAAGTGGCAATAGAGATAGAGACGGGCAGAACTCACCAAATTCGTCTGCATCTATCATCTATTGGACACCCTATTGTGGGAGATGAGAGATATGGTTCTGTAACGAGAGCTAAGAGAGTTCTGCTACATGCAAAATCAATATCTCTTTTAGAGTATTCATTTGAAGCCAAAGAGCCTAAAGATATAGTTAAATATAAATAGGAGTGTAACCTTATGGAAAATAGACAGCAGAAGATAGTAAATATGTTCGATGATATAGCCTCAACCTATGATTTGGCAAATAGAGTCTTAAGCATGGGGATAGATAGAGAGTGGAGAAAAAAGGGGTGTAATAGAGCCTATGAGATATTGAATAGTAAAAATATAACTCAAATTACAGATGTGGCTTGTGGCACAGGGGATTTACTAATATTTTGGGAGAGATATGCTAAAAGACATGGAGTTAGTGTAGAAAAGTATATTGGAATCGACCCATCTGTGAAGATGTTGGAGGTGGCAAGAAAAAAGGTAAATTTTGCGGAGTTTATTGAGGGAAAAGCACAAGATTTACCGATAGAGGATAACTCCACAGAGATAATCTCCATATCTTATGGAATAAGAAATGTTGTAGATAGAGTTGATGCACTTAAGGAGTTCTATAGAGCCTTAAAACCTAATGGAATTGTGGTCATCTTAGAGTTTACAAAACAGAATAGAGAAGGATTAATAGATAGAGTTGTCGATTTTGGCATGAAAAAAGTTTTACCTATTATTGGGGGGATTATCTCGAAGAACTATGAGGCATATAAGTATCTCCCAAACTCTATTGAGGAGTTTTTAACAACAGATATGTTGGCGGAAGAGTTAGAGAGTGTCGGCTTTAAAATGAAGTATATAAAATCCTTCTCCATGGGTATCTCCACTCTCTTAATAGCACAAAAAATTAAAGGTTAATTTTGATTCAAGGTCTAATAGTAGCACTATTAAGCTCTGGAGCTATATATTTAGATTGGATTGGAGTTGTAAATCATCTAATAAATACCATCTTAGGACTGCTTACTATCTATTTTCTTCTCAGAAGTTCATCTAAGGAGTGGTTTTGGAGTGGATTCTTTATTGGAATTTTATGGTTTTGGTGGATTAGTGTAAGTTTTAAAAATTATGGTTTCGGTTGGGCTATGCCTATTGGGATTCTAATTACCGGATTGATATATGGGGGACTATTCTATATTCCCGCAAAAATTAGTGAATATATATCCAATAGAACCTCATCGAGATTGGTAGAACTTATAGTAAAAGCCTCTACCCTTCTAATCTTCTCATATATTCACCCGATAGAGTTTGATTGGTTTAAACCAGAGCTTATATTTACCAATAGCTATCTGGGGATAGAGAAGTGGCAGTTTGCCATAACTCTAATGGCTACACTCATAGCTATATATAGAGAAGATTTGAGATTTCTATTTTTAGTCATATTGGCATTTCCATTTAGTAGCTATTTTAATAAAACTCCACTTCCAAATAGAGGTATAGTTTTGTCTAACTCAATGACAACGGTTCAAGATAAGTGGAATCCTAAACTTCAATCTAAACATATCAATATTGTATTAAATAAGATAGAGAGGGCAATAGATGAGGGAAGAAGATTAATTATATTTCCAGAGTCCATATTTGCCTTTTTTTTAAATGAGCATCAAGAGCTTATGACAACTCTTCAGGCACTATCTAACGATATTACTATTGTAATAGGAGGGTTATACTTAGATAATAATATTCCAAGAAACTCAACCTATCTATTTAAAGATGGAGAGTTTAAAGTGATAGATAAGGCTGTATTGGTCCCATTTGGAGAGCAGAATCCACTTCCAGAGTGGCTGGGAAATATAGTAAATAGAATATTTTTTGATGGAGCCCCCGACTATGTGGCATCATCTGATGTTACAGACTATACTATAGATGGGGTAAAATATAGAAATGCAATCTGTTATGAGGGGACAAGTGAAGAACTATATAAAAATAGTCCCAAAAATATGATACTTATATCCAATAATGGGTGGGTAGTCCCATCAATAGAGCCTACAGAGCAGAAGATTTTACTTCAATACTATAGCAAAAAGTATGGGACTACCATATATCATGCTGTAAATATGTCTCCATCATATATTGTCCATAATGGAGAGGTTTATAGATAAAGATGTTAAAGCACGCTATTTGTCTTTATAAAAAAGTAGCCTCTATTATTATTAACTGTAACTCTTCCGGTTAAATTCCAGTGTCCTTTAAATGGAATTTTTACAGTTTTAGAGTATAGATTATCTTTAAAGATAAAATCTTTTATCTCAATATCTCCATTAGTCTCTATGGCACGAGTTAAAAGAAGCTCTATTTTAGCATTAGATATAACTTTTGAGCTATTTTTATCTTTTATAGATATTTTTATACTATTTTCCCCAACTTTTAAAAAATCTCTATGTATATGATTTTTTTCTAAGGAGCGTTGTCCAAGAAAAATATCTTTAACAATAAGTCCTACCCTATTTCCATTTATATCGAAAGTGATATTATACTTTTTTAGAAAATCTCTATTGTCACTCATCATACTATTATAGTCACTGTCCACAATATGATAACTACTTAAAAAGCTCTTATCCTCATATACAGGCACACTCATTGTGCTTTTTATTGTCCAGATAATCATTCCAAAAGTGAACCCAAATATAAGAAAGAAAAATAGTAACCAGAGTCTATATTTTTTAATTTTCATATTCAATCCTTTTTAGATTTTAAGACCGCTATGGTGTATAGGATTAATCCTATTATTAAAATAGTATATATAGTCACTCTCCATATAGTAGAGGCTACTGTTCCATCACTTCCAATACCCGATTCTAACTTAACTCCTCTAACCTCTGCCACTTTATCTGCAATTGCTGTATATCCATTAAACATTGCGGCCGATACTTTGGCATACATGCTATTTTTATCTTTTGATGCAAGTAGTGGAATGGTATATCTATCTAAAATAGTATCTTTATCTACAATTCCCTTAATATCACCACTTATTAAAAGATTTACATGTGTATCTTCCAATGAGAGCGTAAGAACTATAAAAGGAGTTTGTAGATTTTTTGTAATATTTGCCTCATAAACTTTAATAAATGCAATTTTATCTTTCATACTATTGAATCTTCTATTACTATAACTCTCCTTAGCATAGATATATACTCCAATGCCTGTTTTTTCTAAGAGTTCATTTCCTATTTCATCTATCTTAGCAATAGAACGAGGGTCAATCATCTTAGAACCACTTAAGATAAATTTAGATTTTGTTAAGGTCGGAATGTAGTTATCGGATATAAGTGCAGTTGTCAAACCTATTAGAAGTGCCAGAAGCACTTCTATTTTAAATATTCCTATTCTCATTTAACCAACAAATACTCTCGTTGGGTCACCAAATGTGAGCATTATTGAAATAATTGCTGAAATAGCTAACAAAATTCCTATAATCTTATCCATTACTTATCCTTTACATTTATCCACTGTTTATAGTTATCTGGACTATTTTTTGTTAAGACATTTAAGTCTTGATTGATTTTGTAATAGTTGGTAGCATTTGCATTTTGTGTCTGTATTGCAAGAGCTGTTAATACCCCAACTATAGTAAGAAACAGTGCAAGGAAAATAAAGTAACCTGTTAATCCATGCATAAAACTAAAAAGTCCACCCTCTGTTCTCGGGTCAATCTGTGTATTTCCTGCCATATTACCCTCCTTCTATTCTGCTTTAATTGAGTTTAAATAAGTCGCAACTGCCTTTTGTTGAGTCTCATTTAGACGACCTTTAAAGCTTGGCATTGTTCCAATAGAGCCTTTTTTACCATTCTCTAATATATGCTTGACAAGTGTCTCATCATACTCTTTGAGGTTTGGAGCTGCTCCATTCATACCTTTACCATCTGGACCATGACAACCTGCACATGCACTAAATGCCGCCGGAGCTTCACCCTTTAATCCACCAGCTACATAGGTAGCAATAGCTTCAGCATCAGCACCTTGTGCCATTAATGGAGGCATAGCACCCATTGCATAATTTAGATAGTGTTGTCCATGCTTAATAGTATATAGAACCTGCTCTTTACTAATTCTATGGGTTAAATCTTGAGCTTTACCATCAATACCCTCTGCATCAATACCGTGACATGGAGCACACTGAACTAAGAATGTCGATTCACCCATTGCCTTAAGTGTCTCTTTGTCTGGATTTTTCCACTTATCTTTAAACTTAGCGTTATACTCATTCACCTCATCATTATATTGGCCAATTTGGGAGAATTGATTGGTTGGATATCCGATAAACCAATACCATAACATCCAAAGAATTACTCCTATAAATATGATTCCCCAACCTGAAGGGATTGGATTTTTAAATTCTCCAATTCCGTCCCAAACCTCATCAGCCAACTCACCTGTCGCCGTATCATTTTTAATCTGATTTACATACTTAAGAGCTGTTGCTATTGTAATAGAGATAATAGCCAACGCTCCCAACATTGTTAAAGCATTTATATAATCATCGCCCTGGAAAGCATCACCTGCTACAAAGAAAGTTGCTGCCATCAGAACAACGACCAGAATAACACCACCTATGACCATTTTTTTCATGTCATTCCCTCCTAATCGTTTTTATTTTGTTTTTTATATCTTGGTTCAAGAGGAGCAGAATCAAGAGAGTCATTTAAAACCAGATTGGAATACTTCTCGAAATCCCTCTCTCCTGTTCTCTGTCTCTTATATATGCTATAGGCATACCCATAGAACATAATAAATATAAAAAGGGTAAGAAAAAATTTTCCATATCCTGCAAATGTCATTAATGTCTCTTGACTCATCTCTTACCTCTTATTTTAAAGAATTTAAATATGCAATTAATGCAACTATCTCTGGAATTTTTCCAGCAGCAACCATATCTTTAACTTGCTGGTTTTTCATCTCAGAAGCAATTTTTTTAGCATCTGCCAATGCTTGTGCCTTTGCCTCTTTCCATGTGCCTAATTTTGGCATTCCTTTTTTATCATAAGGAACACCAAATACAGCTTTCTGTGTATTAGCATTTGCATAGGCTGTAGCAATATCTGCCAAATTGGTAAACATGTGTGGATACTTAGGCATAATAGAACCCGGAACAACGGCAGCAGGGTCCATCATGTGATTTTCGTGCCACTCTGTTGTTCTATAGTTTCCAACTCTATGTAAATCTGGACCTGTTCTTTTAGAACCCCATACAAATGGTCTATCATAAGCATACTCACCACTTAAAGAGTACATACCATATCTATCTGTCTCAGCTTTAAATGGACGAATAAGTTGTGAGTGACATGCATTACAACTATCTTTAATATATACCTGTTTTCCTGCTAACTGTAAAACTGTAAAAGGTTTCTTGCCAACTACTGGTTGAGAAGCCTTTGCAAAATCTGGGATTGCCTCAACAAATCCAGCGAATGCAACCGTTAAAAATAACATTACCGCAAAGAAAAATGGTCTCTGTTCTAACCAATGAAACATATTTTAACCTCCTTCTCTATGATGCCATAGGTGACGCATATTCTGGCTCTCTTTCGAGCACTCTTCCTGATGTTGCAGTTTTATACATATTAAATGCAAACATAAAGAACCCAATTAGATAGAATAGTCCACCAATGCCTCTAAGTGTATAGTATGGGTGTAGAACCTCTACAGTATCAATGAATGAGTATAGTAGTGAACCATAATCATCATAAGCTCTCCACATCATACCTTGAGTAATACCTGCAATCCACATTGATGTGAAGTAGAGAACAATACCGGTAGTCTGTAACCAGAACTGTGTATCCATTAACTTTTTAGAGTATAACTCTCTCTTAAATATTCTTGGTGCCATATGGTATAGACCTGCAATTACCATAAATCCAACCCAACCAAGCACACCATCATGAACATGCCCTGGAATCCAATCTGTAAAGTGAGCAATAGCATTTACCGATTTAATAGCTTGAATAGGACCTTCGATTGTGCTTAACATATAGAAGGTTGATGCTAATATCATAAATTTAATTAATGGAGATGTTTGAAGTTGTTGCCACTCACCCTTCATTGTCAAGAGCATATTAATTGCACTACCCCAAGATGGTAAAATTAGCACTACTGACATAGTAGAACCCATAGTCTGCATCCAATCTGGAACAGTTGAGTAGAGTAAGTGGTGACCACCTGCCCAAAGATATACAAACATTAATCCCCAGAATGCAAGAACAGATAGCTTATATGAGAAAACCGGTTGTCCTGACTCTTTTGGAAGATAGTAGTAAATCATACCAATAATTGGTGCTGTAAATACAAATGCAACAGCATTATGTCCATACCACCACTGAACCAATGCATCATTTGTCCCTGCATACATAGATATGGAGTGCATTAAAGAGCTTGGCGCATCACCAGACCAGAAGAATGTCGGAACCTCCATATTATTAAAAATATATAGCATAGCTATAGCTAAGAATGATGACATATAATACCAGATAGATACATATATAGCTCTCTCTCTTCTCATACCAATCATTCCAAACATAGCTACACCCCAGAGAACCCACCATACAACTACTAATAAATCTAATGGCCACTCCAATTCTGCATACTCTTTAGAAGTTGTGTAACCTGAAATAAGTGTTACCACTGCTAAAAGTATAGTTATAAAATAGAGCCAAAAGTGTAGTTTAGCCACTCTCATTAGGAACTTAGACTCTTTTAGAGACATTTTTAGAGTTCTCTGTCCAACATAATACCATGTTGCAAAAATACCACTAAGGGTAAAACCAAAAGCGACTCCATTTGTATGCAATGGTCTTAATCTACTAAATGTCCCATACTCTCCAGCCAAGTTACTTAACTCTGGAAATGCAAGTTGAAAAGCTAAGATTACACCAATTGTCATACCAATGATACCAAACAAAATTGTAGTAAAAGTGAACAGCTTTACTACTGAGTAGTCATACTCAAGTTGTGCATTGCTTTGCATCAATACCTCCTATTAAAATTTAAATAGAGTAATGCCAAAATGACACTATCTAACCCTTATGTTATATAGATAATGATTAATCTATACTTAAAAGGTTAATAAAAATCAATTATAAGAGTTTAATTGTTAATTTTATAACAGCTATACAAAATATAGATATTTTAAAATATTTAATTATATTACTCATTACTATTTGGGTTATTTTGTTTAGCTTGATTGAGCTTTTTTCTCTTTAACTCCTTAACTCTTCTCTCCTCTTCAACAGCTCTCTGTAAATCCTCTGGAGTATCAAAAAGAGGTGATTCCATCAGCTTTTTACTATCCTCAAATTGGCCATTTTTAATAGCCCAAATGAGAATACCGAGAAGGGTAAAACTAACTATAATAGCAACGACCAATTCCAAAATTAATATACTATTCATATATCTCCTTTAATAAATATATATATGATATAATAACTTAAATTAAACTATATTGGAAAAGGGAATATCCATGCAGAAAGAACCAATGTTAAAGGCTACATTTAATAGACTTTCAAAAGAGTTAGAGCATCTAAAAACAGTAGAGAGAGTTGCTATTGCTAAGGTTATTGATACAGCAAGAGAGTTAGGGGATTTAAAAGAGAATGCTGAATACCATGCGGCAAAGGATAGACAGGGGTTAATGGAGGCGAGAATTAACGAATTAACCGATATAATCAGTAGGGCACATATTATTGACCCTAAATCTCTATCTCATGAGAGAGTTAGTTTTGGTTCGACAGTAGAGCTTATTGACCAAGATGATGATAGTGAAGTGTGCTATACCATAGTGGGTTCACAAGAGTCAAATCCAGATATTGGATATATCTCAATAGGCTCTCCAATGGGTAGAGCATTACTTGGAAAAGAGGAGGGAGATGAGGTTGAGATTAACCTGCCAAGTGGCAGAAAAGTCTTTGATATTGAGAGTATATCCTGTATGAAAGAGATAGATTAATGGTAAGAGTAGGCATTGTAGGGGCAAGTGGATATACCGGTTTAGAGTTAATAAAGATGGTTATAACTCACCCTAAATTTGAATTGAAATATCTTGCCACAACTACAGGAGATACTTTAATAGAAAATATCTATCCCTCTCTTGAGGGAGTTATAACTCACAGAGTTGAATCCGCCTCTATTGATAGGGTTATAGAGAATTGTGATTTGGTATTTTTAGCCTTGCCCCATAAAGCATCAATGGGATTTGCAAAAGATTTAATAGGTAGAGGGGTAAAGGTAGTAGATTTATCTGCTGATTATCGCTTAGAGTTAGAGACCTATGAGCAGTTTTACTGTAAACATGAAGATAAAGCACATCTCGATAGTGCAGTCTATGGATTAATAGAGTATTATAGAGAGGAGTTAAAGAGTGCTACCATAGTAGCAGGACCCGGCTGTTACCCTACTGCCACTCTCTTGGGAGTTTTACCACTTATTCCATATATAGATAGTAACTCTCCTCTATTTATTGATGCAAAATCAGGGGTTAGTGGTGCAGGTAAAAAACTATCGGAGACTACCCACTTTGTAACAATAAATGATAATATATTTGCGTATAATCCATTAAAACATAGACATGCACCAGAGATTGCCGAGAAGATAGAGAAAATCTGTGGAGTTAAAATAAGCGTCAATTTTGTCCCTCATCTAATTCCTACTACAAGAGGAGAGTTGGTTAGTATATATGCTACTTTAAAGGAGGATATTAACCCTATAGAGATTTTAAAAGCACACTATGCCAATGATAGATTTATTAGAGTTAGAGAGAGACCTGTCGATATAAAATCTGTTGCAGGGACGCACTTCTGCGATATTTTTGCATCTAAGAATGGAAATGGACTATTTATAAGCTCTGCTATTGATAATCTAATGAGGGGAGCCAGTTCACAAGCATTGGTTGCAGGAAACTTAATGTGTGGATTTGACGAAGCGGAGGGGGTGCCAACTATAGCTTATATACCTTAAGATAAATAAAGCTAAAATACCGAAAAATTTTAATAAGGTATATATAATTATGGATATAGCAATTCTATTTGGTGGTTCCAGTTATGAGCATGAGATAAGCATAGTATCGGCAATTACAGTTAAAAAAGTTTTAAAAAATTTTAATCTCTCCTTTATATTTTGTGATGCTAATAGAGATTTCTATCTAATAGATAATAGAGATATGAAATCGAACTATTTTGCCAATGGAGATTATAAAAAGGCTAAAAAATTAACTCTTATAGAGAGAGGATTTGCTACTATTGGACTCTTTGGATTAAAGAGACAAGATTTAGGTGTTATCTTAAATCTCATTCATGGAAGAGATGGAGAAGACGGGAAAATCGCATCTCTATTGGAGTTTTATAAGTTGGACTATATCTCGCCAAGAGTTGATGCAAGTGTGCTTAGTTACAATAAACTCTATACAAAACTATACGCTAAGAGCGTCGGGGTCGATTTTCTCCCATATACTCTATTAAACTCAACTGATAGCAGAGATATTGAGTTGGAGTATCCTGTAATTGTTAAACCTGTTAGACTTGGAAGTAGTATAGGTGTTACTGTTGTAAAAGAGCGGAGTGAATTGGATTACGCCTTAGATGTAGCATTTGAGTTTGATACTCAAGTCATAATTGAGCCATTTATAGATGGAGTTTTAGAGTATAATCAAGCAGGTTGTAAAACGGATAAGTTTGAACTCTCTATTATAGAAGAGCCAAATAAGGAGGAGTTTTTAGATTTTGATAAGAAATATCTGGACTTCTCAAGAGATGGCAAGGTAGAAGATGCCAATATAGATGAGGAGTTAAGAGCCAATATTCGAGATAGTTTTAAAAGAGTATATGGAACCCTATTTGAGGGTGCTATTATTAGATGTGACTTCTTTGTAGTTGATAGGAGAGTGCTATTAAATGAGATAAATCCAATACCGGGCTCTATGGCAAACTATCTATTTGAAGATTTTGGCTCTATGGTAGAGAGACTTAGCAAAAATTTACCAAAAGAGCGAGATATTAAGATTAACTATCAATATATAAACTCTATTCAATCGGCTAAGGGCGGGAAAG
>JALWZK010000244.1 GCA_027002665.1 Campylobacteraceae bacterium
ATATTAGAGCAAAATTTAACTCAAGAGTTAAAGAAAGAGGAAGCCTTAGTTAATGAAAAAGATAGATTAAATGGAGTAATAAAATCATTAGAAGAGAACTTAACAGAAAGTTTATCTAAGATTAAAGAGAATCAAGGAAAAATCGATAAACTCCGAAATGATATTAAAGAGAAAAATAAGAGAATAGAGGAGTTAAACGGTATATCTATAAAATGTAAAAGCTTGGAGGAGAATTTAAGCAGAGAGTTAGAAGAGAAGAGTAAATTAGAAGAGCTATTAAAAGATAAAGATAGTGAAATTAATGCTCTAAAAGAGAAAGAGGCTAAAGATAGATTAATGAGAGCATTTGCCATTACAAATGTTAAATTTAAAAAAGGTAGTGCAACTCTAACGAAAGAGAGTAAAGAGAGATTAGACAAGACAGCTGAAGTTATGAAAGAGTATAGTAATTTCCACTATGCAATACATGGACATACAGACAATAGAGGGAATGAAAACTTCAATATTAAACTTAGTGCAAGAAGAGCAGAGGCTGTTAAAGCATATTTAGTATCTAAGGGAGTGCCTGCCGATATCTTAGAGACTAAAGGGATAGGCTCAGCAGAACCTATTGCAGATAATAATACAAAAGAGGGAAGAAGTAAAAACCGTAGAGTTGAATTTATTATTTTAAATAACTAAACTATCTCTCAGATAGTTTGGCACACTCACTAAGGGCAAGCCCCTCTCTAATACCATCATCAATTACTATTGAGCTATTAAAGTTACAGATATTATATAACTCTCTATATATAACTATACCTGAAGCTATTAAATCCTCTCTTCCAACCCCTATGGCCTCTTCTCTCTCCCTTTTACTCATATTTAAAAGGTTGTTTAATTGAATATCTAAATCTTCTCTAGTTAATATAGTTCCATGAATTTTTTCACTATCATAAGTTGAATAGGTTAAACCCAATTTTAGACTAGCTAATGTTGTTGGAGTTCCTGCTATTGCTATAAATTTCTCTACCTCTCCATAATTTTTATATACCTCATCACTAAAATATTTTACATCTAACATGATATTAGATATATTCTCTTTTAAATAGTCTAAATTATTAAATTTTTGTGTAAGAGTTACTATTCCAATAGGAAAACTTTTAGAAAAAAATCTATCTCCATAGTTAAATATTAACTCTGTAGATGCTCCACCAATATCCGCCAATACAAATCTCTCTATATTTAGATTTAGTTTTTCTAACCTATTTTTTGTAGCACTTAGAGCATATTTCGCTTCATCATCTCCATTAATAATGTTAAATATAACTCCTGTTTTAGATTTTATCTCATCTAATACCTCTCTACTATTGGAAGCTTGTCTTAAAGCTTCTGTTGTTACAGCCTTAACAGTCGAGTTTGAAAAGTCCATCTCTCTATCAATCTCATCTAAGGCCTTTAAAACTCTATCTAATGCACCTCTACTTATCTCTCCCGTATGAGATAGATTATCTGCAGTTCCCACTGTTTTATGAAAAGATGATATAAACTCCTTTCTGTTGCAATTTATCTTTAAAGCTCTTATGGCATTTGAGCCTAAATCAATAGCTATAATATCTCTCAATGTAACTCCTTAAACTCAAATCCACTATCTCTCAATATCTTTCTAATCTCCTCTTGATGCTCCTCCCCTTTTGTCTCAATGGCGACAGATACAACAGCATCACCAAACTTCAAATCGGTTGAAGTTCTATCATATCCAATCTGAACAATATTTGCTCCAACCTGAGTGAGTAACTTTGTAAATTGCATAAGGGAACCCGGTTTATCTATCATAACGACACTGAGCTTCATCTTCCTACTACTCTTAACCAGACCCTTCTCAATTATGAGTGAGAGCATTGTAACATCAATATTTCCACCACTTAAGACTACTCCAACCTTAGAGCCTTTTTTAAGATTTAATCTATGTTGCATTAGAGAGGCAACACCAACTGCACCTGCCCCTTCAACCAGTAGTTTCTGTTTCTCAAGTAGAAATAGTATAGCTTCGGCTATCTCATCTTCAGATACCAACTCTAAAGCATCAACCGTATTCAATATATACTCTAAGGTAATGGGAGAGGCATCTCGAACAGCAATACCATCTGCAATAGTCCTTACACTCTTTGTGCTTTTTGCAACCTTCGTATCATAAGAGTTTTTCATAGCACTTGCACCAAGTGAGGCTATACCAATTAGTTTAATATTGGGATTTATCGCTTTAATTGCTATTCCCATACCAGAGATTAATCCTCCACCACCAACAGGAACAACTACTGCATCTAAATCTTCTATATCTTCTAACATCTCCAATGCTATAGTTCCCTGCCCAGCAATAACCTCATCATCTATAAAGGGGTGGACAAACTCTATACTCTTCTCCTTTGCGTATTTTATAGCATAAGAGTAAGCTTCATCATAATTTGCTCCATGCAGTATAACCTCTGCTCCAAACTCCTTTACTCCTTGAATTTTTGTTAAAGGTGTAGAGTCAGGCATGACAATAGAGGCATTAATATTAAAATATTTTGCACTAAATGCGACACCTTGAGCGTGATTACCGGCACTTGCAGCTACTACTCCACCTCTTTTCCCCTCCTCTATTAGGGAGGCAATTTTATTAAAAGCACCTCTGATTTTAAATGCTCCTGTCAGTTGCAAGTTTTCTTTCTTTAGATATACCTCATATCCACTTATCTCACTTAGCTTTGGTGCATAGGAGAAAGGTGTGCGATGTGCTACACCTTCCAATCTTTTTTTTGCCTTTTTTATCGCTTTTAAATCCAACATTAATTATTCCTAGATATTATTATGGCTGAAATTATATCAAAAAGGATAAAATTTATGGAATGTGAAGTGCCACAAATTAATTCAAATAGAGAAGAGATAAAAAAGTATTTTCAAGAGTGTAAAACTATTGCAGTAGTCGGTTGCTCCCCAAAGCCTGAAAAAGATAGTAATAAGGTTGCTAAGTATCTACTTGAGGTAGGATATGATATGATACCAATCTATCCAAAAGAAGAGAAGATTCTGGGGCAGAAGGTATATCGCTCACTATTAGATATTGATAAACCTATAGATATGGTGGTTGTCTTTAGAAAACCTGCCGTAGTCGATAGTGTAGCTGATGCATGTATAGAGAGAGGCGATGTTAAAGTTTTATGGACACAAATTGGAATTGTAAATAATGAAGCAGCTCAAAAAGCAAAAGAGGCAGGTATCAATGTGGTGCAGAATCACTGTGCAATGGTAGAGCATAGAGCAATATTTAAATAGAAAGATAGATATCTTTCTATCCCTCAATATAGTTTTTAAGCTTTCGTCCAACTCTCGGGTGTTTAAGTTTTTTAATTGCAGAGGACTCTATCTGTCTTACCCTCTCCCTTGTCACATTCAGCTCTTTTCCTATCTCCTCAAGAGTTCTATCACTCTCATCTTCAAGCAGTCCAAAACGCATTCTAATAACAGCCTTCTCTCTCTCATTTAATTGGTCTAAAACCTCATCAATTTGATTATTGAGGTCATCTTTAAGCACGGCATCAGATGGACTAATTGTCGATTTATCCTCAATAAAATCTCCAAATCTTCCATCATCTTCATCTCCAACAGGGGTCTCTAAGCTTACAGGCTCTTTTGTTATCTTAATAACATTTTTAACCTTATCGACAGATAGACCAACCTCCTTAGCAATAGTCTCTAAGTCCGGCTCTTTTCCCGACTCTTGAAGATTTTTTCTAATAATTTTATTAATTCTATTAATGGTCTCTATCATATGAATAGGTATTCTAATAGTTCTCGCTTGGTCTGCTATTGCTCTTGAGATTGCCTGTCGTATCCACCATGTAGCATAAGTAGAGAACTTATACCCCTTTTGATACTCAAACTTATCAACAGCTTTCATTAGACCGATATTCCCCTCTTGAATTAGGTCTAAGAATGGTAAACCACGATTGGTATATCTCTTAGCAATAGATACGACAAGTCTTAGATTTGATTTGGCCATTCTGGTCTTTGCCTTCTCACTTTTGGCTTTACCTCTTCTAATCTGTCCTAAGATTTCACTCAATTTTTCAGGCTCAAGGTCAAAACTATCTTTACTCGCCTCTCTTGTTTCAAAAAGTTTCTTAATCTCCACATAGGTGCTAACCATAGTTG
>JALWZK010000245.1 GCA_027002665.1 Campylobacteraceae bacterium
CTTATGAATATTGAGGATTTTCTAATCTCATACTGTAATAGACCGGATAGAGATAAATCTATCTTAGATGATGAGGTTTTAATCAATTTTGATACAATGCCACCAATTAAACTATCTGAAGATGAAGCTGAGGCCTTAGCCCCATATCTATTTAATCTATCTGAAAAGATGATAGTTTCCCATTCGGTAAAGAGATATAACTATAGAGATGCTCTTAAAAAGGCAAAAAGGGAGAATAAGATAGTTATGATAGAGGGGTTTATTAGATACTGTAGAGGCTGTATAAAGATGGATAGAGAAGTTTTCGTTGAAGATAGAGTAAAAGAGGCACTAAATAGAGATTTTGTTGTAGTTAAAAAGAATCTACAAACGGAGAAACTACCATTAGGATTGAAACCTATTGGAACTCCAGCTTTCTATTTTATAACGAATGACGGAAAAAAGGTTATAGATATAATACAGGGAACTGGAACGGTTGATGAGTTTCTAAATATATTAAATGAGATTAAAAGAAATTTGAAAGATGGAAAGTTTTTAAAAAGTAAATAATGTATATAACTCTACTATGGACAGATATAATGGTTTGGCTCCTATTATTTGCTATACTCTTGTGGGGATATATAGTATCTCGCTCTGATAGAGTGAGAGAGCAGTGGAGAGCTATCTTTAAATCTCCAATTGCACTATCTTCCGCAATAGTTCTTCTATTCTATCTCTCATTTGCTCTAATCGACTCTATCCATTTTAGAGTAGAGAAGGAACATAGAGTAGTCAGTCTATTGGATATTGTATTTGAACATAGAGTTAAAAATAGAGAGAGAACATACTCTGCACCATTTGCACTTAAAGAGTATGCAAAAGATATAGTTATTATCGACGGAGAGGTTAAACAGATATATAGAGATTTAAAATATGTCCATAGTGGAAATATAGTCATAGGGACAATAAAAGCTATCTCTATTGGATTAACCATTAGTCTATTTTTAATATGGGGACATATCCTCTATAGAGGAAAAAGCTATAGAGAGAGTAGTATTCCTTGGGTAACGGGGTATATTACTCTAACTATATTGATAGTTCTATTTAGTTGGCTATATATTATGAGCTTTAACTATCATGTTTTGGGGACAGATAAAGTTGGAGGAGATGTCCTATATCAAACCTTAAAGAGTATTAGGACAGGTGTATTGATAGGAACTTTAACAACTCTAATTATGTTGCCAATCTCAATAGCCTTAGGTGTAAGTGCTGGATTTTTTAGGGGCTGGATTGATGATATAATCCAATATATCTACACTACACTTAACTCAATTCCAAGTGTGCTTCTAATTAGTGCTACTGTGCTTATTGTGCAACTCCTATTGGATAATCACCCCGATTGGTTTCAATCTGTATTGGAGAGGTCAGATTTACGACTTCTATTTCTGGTGGTCATCTTAGGAGTAACCTCATGGACAGGATTGTGTAGATTGCTGAGAGCAGAGACTCTAAAAATATCACAGATAGATTTTGTAAAGGCATCGAAAGCCTTTGGGGTTAGTAATTTCAATATTATTAGAAGACATATTATCCCCAATCTTATGCACATTATTCTAATATCTGTAGTCTTAGATTTTAGTGGATTGGTTCTATCAGAGGCAGTCCTATCCTATATTGGAGTTGGAGTTGATCCAACCATGTATAGTTGGGGAAATATGATAAATCAGGCGAGATTGGAGATGGCAAGAGAACCAATGGTATGGTGGTCCCTATTCTCATCTTTTATATTTATGTCTATTCTGGTGCTATCTGCTAATCTCTTTTCAGATAGAATACAAGTAGTCTTAGACCCTAAGAATGAGGTTTAATCTCTCTCACAAATTTAATGAACTCATCTCCCCTATGTTTATATGATTTAAATTGGTCATAACTTGCACTGGCAGGGGATAGGAGTGCCACATCAGCTTGACTCATCTCTTGAGAGATAATCTTAACCGCATTATCTAAGGTGTTACATGGAGTATAGTCTATACCATATCTATCTGATAAATCTGCCAACCTTTGACTATTAGAGCCTATTGTGTAGAGTTTAATATCTCTATCCGATAGAAGTTCAAATAGAGGTGTTAAATCTGCCCCTTTATCATCTCCACCAATAATCAATCTGATAAATCTATCACTATAACCTTTGACCGCCTGTATGGTTGCATCTAAGTTGGTAGCCTTAGAGTCATTTACCCATAATCTATTTTTACTATCTTTTATCTCCTCTTGTCTATGGTTATCTAACTGAAAGGAGTTAATGGTATCGTAATCAACCTCATCAAATAGAACCCTTGTAATGGCAAGTGCCAATATGGCATCTTGTAAAAATGCCGATTTAAATCTTATTTTAGAGCTATCTATATCAAAATAGCTCTCCAAAAACTCTATGGAGTCATACTCAACTATATAGGCATCACTCTTTGGCAGATTTAACCCCTTTGGGATAAGTGCCAACTCCCCCTCTCTCATTCTAAGTAGTGGTTTCAGTTTTGCCTTTTCATACTCTGCACTACTTCCATGCCAATCTATGTGGTCCGGAGTAATTGGAAGTAGAAGATATATATTGGGAGATGCTATATTTGTATGGTAGAGTGTAAAGGAGCTACTCTCCAATATCCAAATGGGTGCATTGGTATCAAGATTTGCCAGAGGTGTGCCAATATTCCCACCTGTTACCCCACCTCGCTTCTCTAAGAGTTTGCCTAACATCTGTGTCGTTGTGGTCTTTCCATTTGTTCCACTAATCCATATTGAAAAGGGCATCTCCTCTGCAAAAAAGTCATACTCGCTCATTAGATTGGAGGCTTTTTGAATAAGTGGGTGTGTAGGTTTAAAGCTTGGAGTTGTCACCTCTATCTTACTCTTAGTAGGCTCAAACTGCTCTGATGGATAGATTCTATTACTCTCTTCATCTATAAATGGCTCTCTGGTCTTATCATCAAAAAAGATACACCCACCACCCAATCTCTTCGCTATAGCCTTAGTTGTAACTCCATATCCAAATAGTGTAGGTTTCATATTTTTTCCTATCTTATCTTTAGAGTAATGAGTGCCAATATATTTGATATAAATGCAATCATCCAAAATCGAACAATAATCTTATTTTCAGCCCACTTCTTCATCTCAAAATGGTGATGTATGGGTGCCATTAGAAATACTCTCTTCTGTCTCACCTTATAACTACCAACTTGTAGAATAACAGATAGTGTCTCTAATACAAATATTAATCCGATTAAGATAAGTAGAGCTTCACTCTTTCCAATAATCGCCATATATGCTAAGACTCCTCCGATAGATAGAGAGCCGGTATCTCCCATAAAAATTTCAGCAGGATAGCAGTTATACCATAGAAATCCAAGTAGAGCTCCAGAGAGAGATGATGCCAATATTGCAACCTCTCCAACCCCATCTATGTTTGGTAGGAGAAGATATTTTGAGAAAATTGCATGACCTGTTAAATATACAATAATTCCAAGTGTAGCCAGACTAAATATAGATGGAACAGTAGCGAGTCCATCTAATCCATCTGTAATATTTACTGCATTTGTAGTAGAAAGAAATATTAGTATCCAAAAGGGGATAGCAAATATTCCAATATCTATAATTGGCTCTTTTATAAATGGAAGATATATAGTTGTAGGAAACTTAGCTATATATATTAAAAATATGGTTACAACTGCACCCACAACAGCTTGTAGAATTAATTTGCCTCTACTTGTAAGCCCTTGAAGATTATCCCCTGTTAAAATTTTCCCTAAGTCATCTTTAAATCCAACAAGTGCAAAACCTACAAGAGTTATAATACCTGCAATTAGGTATAGATTGCTCATATCTCCTGTCAATATCAAAGCAATTAGAGTTGTAGATACAAAAACTGCTCCTCCCATAGTGGGAGTATTCTGTTTATTGGCATGGTTGGGAACATACTTATTTATAGGTTGCTCCGCCTTTCTCGATATTGCCCATGCCATAAATTTTGGCAAGAGAAATATAGTCAATACGAAAGCTATAAAAAAGCCCAGACCTGCACGAACAGAGATATATTGTAGAATATTGATGTGAAATAGTTTGTAAAAAGCGTATAACATATAGAAAAATCCTGATTTAAGTAAATAATTGTTATTTTACTTAAAAAATTATAAAAGATAGGATTAAAATCTATGAAGTTACAAAAAACTATTCTAATTATCACTGATGGCATAGGATATAAACCAAATAGTATCTATAATGCCTTTAGAGATACAACTAAGCCGACCTTCGATAGACTTTTAAAAGAAGCTCCAAAGGCTCTTATCTCAACTCACGGTTTAAGTGTAGGTCTGCCAGAGGGGCAGATGGGCAATTCAGAGGTGGGACACATGACAATAGGTGCCGGTAGGGTCCTATATCAAGATTTAGTAAAAATCTCACTCTCTCTAAAAGATGGCTCACTTAAATTGAATAGAGAGTTAAATGATATGTTTCAGAAGAGTGATAGAGTTCATATTATTGGACTACTGAGTGATGGAGGAGTCCACTCCCACATAGAGCATATTATAGGTCTATCTAAGATAGCTGAAGATAGAGGCAAAAGGGTCTTTTTACATCTTATAACAGATGGTAGAGATGTCTCTCCCACATCTGCTAAGGGGTTTGTAAAACAGATTAAAAATATTTGCAATGAAAATATCTCTATTGCCTCTATCGGTGGAAGATTTTACACTATGGATAGGGATAATAGATGGGATAGAGTTAAAAAGGGATACGATGCAATAGTAAAGGCTACCCCTATAACCCTATTGGATATAGAGGAGTATATTGATAACTCATATAAGAGAGAGATTTATGATGAGTTTATAGAGCCTACTGCACTAAATGGATATGGTGGTATGAGAGAGAATGATGGAGTTATTATGGCAAATTTTCGCTCCGATAGAGTTAGAGAGATTACCACTGCATTGGGAGATAGAGAGTTTAATAGATTTGAAAGAGACTATATTCCTCTAAATATTGTCACTATGACTCAATATGATGCCTCATTTCCATACCCTGTCCTATTTAAAAAAGAGATACCCCAAAATACACTCGCAGAGGTTATAAGTAGAGCAGGACTTACCCAATTACATACAGCAGAGACGGAGAAGTATGCACATGTTACATTCTTTTTCAATGGGGGAGTAGAAGAGCCTATGATAGGAGAGAGTAGAGTTCTAATTCCAAGCCCTAAGGTAAAAACCTATAATTTAAAACCGGAGATGTCAGCCCCAGAGGTTGGAGAGGCTGTTAGAGTTGGAATTGATGAGGGTTATGATTTTATTGTGGTGAATTTTGCAAATGGGGATATGGTTGGACATACCGGAGACTATGAGGCTTCTAAGAGGGCGGTAACTGCTGTTGATAGAGAGATAGGCAAGATACTACATAAGGCAAAAGAGCATAACTACTCTGTGGTAATAACTTCAGACCATGGAAATTGTGAAGAGATGAGAGATGAACATGGAAATATCTTGACAAACCATACGGTTGGAGATGTTTGGTGTTATATTATAGATAGTCGAGTAGATGAGGTAAGAGATGGAGGAGGCTTAAATAATATTGCTCCAACCATTTTAAAGATAATGGGGTTGGATATTCCAAAGGAGATGGATAGACCCTTAGTGGAGATATAGCTATAAGCTCTCCACCTTCTGATAGAGCTTTAAAAGCTCTAACTGTGCATCATATTTATATATCTTTTGGTCTAACTCCCTAATTTGTAGATTGTTTGCTACTATTTGAGTATCATAGTTGGTGCTATCCCCCGCCTCCTCTAAGTGTTGAGCAGTTAAAAGCATATCGGAGTAGTTTGAGGCATCTTCAATAGATAGTGCAATTTTTTTATCTATAATATCCAATCTCTTTTTAATCAATATATATTCATTTATTACTCTCTTCCTATCTTCATCTAAGGAGATTTGAGCATTTATATAATCTAACTTTGATTTCTCTATATCTCTATCTGCATTTATACTAATTGGAATAGATACTCGAAATCCATAGTTATAATACTCTCTTTTCATCGGAGAGTTCTTAAATAGTGGATTTTTATCCTCATTTACATATTGTGTTGAGATAGATAGCTCAGGTAGATATTTTGCCCATGTCATATATTTATAGTGTCTCTTCTCTTCTACTCTAAATCTATCCCGCTTTAACTCTAAGTTTGAGTTAGTATAGGTATCTCTATCTATTAGAGTAAAATATGGGAGAGTTATATCTTGAGGGTTTTTATCACTCAAGAGAGAGAACTCATTTTTCAATTTAACTATCTGCATCTCCAACTCCAATTTGGAGGTTATATCTCGGTTTCTCTTAAGTAAAGCTCTATCGAGAAGGGTTCTATTTGTAACTCCTGCACTATAACTCTCCTTCTGAATTAAAATATCTAATTCATCATTTTTAATAAGTAGATTAAATTTTTCTAACTTTAAATTTAACTTTTTTAGATTAAAAAGAATAGTTATAGCTTTATAGATTAACTCTCTTCGCTTTAACTCTACATCTATACTATTGGCTCTCCCAAGTGCCTTAGCATACTTAACAGCCTCCCATATTCCACCCATTTTAAAGATTGGTTGATTTATAGATATAATAAAGTGTCCTGTGCTACTGGTCTTATCAAATTGGGTAGAGTAGTTTTTAGAATACTCCACTCTAATAGGGTTTATCCATGACTTTTCAAGCTTAGAGGCCTCTACCTTCACCTGTGCTTTTTTTGTATCTATTAAACTATTCTGGTTGGAAGATAAAATATCTGCCAACTCATCGGAAGCAAATAGCAGATTAGATAGTAATAATAGCTTTTTCAAACCTTTTAAATCCCTCATCTATCTCATTTCTGGTAATGGTTAATGATGGTAAAAATCTTACAGTATTTCTCCCCGCTTTTAGGACAATTAGTCTCTGTCTCATAGAGTTTCTCATAACCTGTGCTACTATATCTCCACTCTTTGCTCTGAGCCCTCTCATAAGTCCTAATCCCACCTCTTTATCAAATAGATTACTATATCTGCTTGCTATATCTTTAAGTCTCTCTTCAAAATATATAAATGTCTCATGAAGTTGTCCATTATCATATAGCTCACTTAAAATATCTAAAACAGCAAGTCCAGCCGTTGTGCTTAGATAGTTCCCTCCAAATGTGCTTCCATGCTCACCTGCTGATAGAATCGTCTTATGCTTAGTCATAACAGCACCAATTGGGACACCACCACCCAAACCCTTTGCCATAGTTATAATATCCGGCTCTATACCGTATAGATTACTTGCCAACATCTCACCCGTTCTATATACGCCTGTTTGCACCTCATCGACTATCAATAATATACTATTTTTTCTTAAAAATAGTGCTAACTCTTGAATTTTATCTCTATTAAAGGGTTGAACTCCTCCCTCACCCTGCACAAGCTCTAATAGAACAGCCACTGTCTCATCATCGATACTATTATAAATATCATCAATATCTTTGACATAGGAGAATCCTGCCGGATATGGGGAGAAGTTTGGAGAGTGAAAACTCTCCTGTCCCGTAGCCTTTACAGTTGTGATTGTTCTCCCATGAAATGAGTGTTCTAAGGTAATCACCTTATATCTCTTCTTTTTAAATTGGGTCTCTCCATATTTTCTCGCTATCTTAATTGCTCCCTCATTAGCTTCAGCTCCAGAGTTTGCAAAGAAAACTGCTCCATTGTAGTTACTAAGTTCACAAATTCTCTTAGCCAACTTTACCTGTGGCTCTATAACTTGCAGGTTAGATATATGTATAATCTTCTGTGCCTGTTGGCATATCGCATTTACCAATTTTGGATTATTGTGTCCTACGCTATTTACTGCAATCCCTGAAGCAAAATCTATATAGTCCAACCCTCTATCATCAAATAGAGTTGAACCCTCTCCCCTCACAAAGTTTGTATAATCCTTTGAGTATGTTGGAAGTATAAACCTCTTATCCAATCTCTCTAAATTCATATAACCCCTTTTAAATATTTTTCTTAATATCATCATGAAGCTTAGGAAATTTTAATTTAGCTCCACCAACCAAATGAAAATGTAGATGTTTTATCTCCTGTCCACCATCTTCTCCATTGTTTGTAATAAGCCTATAACCACTCTTATCCAATCCTAATACTCTTGCAACCTCCTGTATAAAAGGTGTCATTTTTGCCATAGTATCAGAAGATACATCTTGAAAACAGTCTATATGCTCTTTTGGAATAATTAGAATATGAATTGGGGCTATTGGATATAAATCATGAAAAGCCATAAAGTTATCATCTTCTAAGACTATATTACTTGGAATTTCTCTATTTACTATTTTACAAAAAATACACATGGTCTCTCCTTAAATAAAATTATTAGAAGATTATATCACATTCCAACGCACTCTTTAGTATATTTTAGCTAAAATCTCACAATATCTAAGATAATTGAATAGAGGTTATTTTGAAAAAGTTAGAAGAGAAAATATTACAAGCTAAGTCGCTTGAAGAGTTGGAACAGATTCGTATTGAGATATTCGGTAAAAAGGGAATTTTAACATCTAAGTTTGCTATGTTAAAAGATGTCCCACCGTCAGAAAAGAGAGCTTTTGCACAAGAGCTTAATAAGAAAAAGTTTCATCTACAAAGGGTCTATGGTGAAATTTATGAAAAATTGAAATCGGAGGAGATAGATAAACTTTTAAAATCGGAAGCAATTGATGTATCTCTATATAGCAATTTAGAGACAAAAGGTGCATTACACCCTGTAATGGAGACTATGGATAAGATTATTGACTATTTTATATCATTAAACTTTTCCGTAGAGGACGGACCTAAGGTTGAAGATGATTTTCACAATTTTGAGGCACTAAATCTACCTCAGAATCACCCTGCAAGGGATATGCAAGATACATTTTTCTGTAAAGATGGAAGAGTTTTGAGAACACACACTTCACCTGTTCAGATTAGGACAATGTTGAGTCAAAAACCTCCAATTAGAATGATTGCACCCGGTGCTGTATTTAGAAAAGATTATGACTTAACACATACTCCTATGTTTCATCAAGTTGAGGGGTTAGTGGTTCAGAAAAAGGGAGAGGTAAATTTCGCAAATCTAAAATCTATACTTTCCGATTTCCTACACTATATGTTTGGAGATGTAGAGATTAGATTTAGACCGAGCTTTTTCCCATTTACAGAGCCATCTGCCGAAGTTGATATATCTTGTATCTTCTGTAAAGGTGATGGGTGTAGAGTATGTTCAGATACAGGTTGGTTAGAGGTCCTAGGTTGTGGACTTGTTGATTCCAATGTATTTGATGCAGTTAATTATAGAGATGTGAGTGGTTACGCCTTTGGATTGGGAGTTGAGAGATTTGCAATGCTTTTACATAAAATTCCTGATTTAAGAATGCTATTTGAGGGAGATATAAGACTATTGGAGCAGTTTAGATGATAGTTACAAGAAGTTGGTTAAATAATTTTATAGATATTAGTGGAGTTAGTGACGAAAAACTCTATGAGACATTTAATAGTATTGGATTAGAGGTTGATACTATTAAAAAATATACCATTCCAAAAGGTGTTGTGATTGGAGAGGTCGTCTCATGCGAAAAACACCCTAACGCTGATAAGCTTAGTTTATGCAAGATTAATATTGGAAGTAGTGTTGAACAGATAGTCTGTGGAGCCTCAAATATAGTAGATGCCAAATATGTAGCAGTAGCTACAGTTGGAACTAAACTATCTGAAGATTTTGAGATAAAGCCTACCAAACTTAGAGGCATAGAGAGTAATGGTATGGTATGTTCTTCTACTGAACTGGGGTTGCCTAAGATAAATGATGGAATTATGATATTAGATGAGAGTATCGGTAAGATTGTAGTGGGCAAGGAGCTGAATGAGTATCCTAAGATTGCCGATACTCTAATTGGGTTAGATTTAACGCCAAATAGGGGAGATTGTCTAAGTATTTACGGGGTAGCAAGGGATTTAAGTGCATCACTAAATATCCCTATTAATAAGTTGGAGTATGAGAGTAATCACCTTCTAAAGATAGGATTGGCAAGGGTAGCAGAGCTTAGAGCAATAGGGACAGTTAATGGCTCACTACGATACACCTTAGCCAATATAGATAGCTCTCTTTACACCTCTACTGTAATTGCTTTAAGGTTAGCGTTTATAGATAGATTAGAAGATGATAATCTATCCAATATAATCAATTATACTATTCATACAACAGGTGTAATTCTTCGTGCCTATGATGTAAGCAATATGTTAAAAGGTGAAGAGGATAAGATTACAATACTACTATCTACTATAAATGGTATCACCTATGTTAAAATAAATGGAGAGGAGTTTGCTACGGTTGGTATATCTCAAAATAGTAGATTTAAGGCAACTGATAATTCAGATAAAGTTATATTTGAGGCGAGTTATATTAATCCTAATACTATAATAGATATAGTTGCATCTAAAAATTTAAAAACTGATGAGTTGTATTATAATGTATCTCGGGGAAGTGAACCAAATATACTCATAGGGATAAAATACTTGACATATCTGCTTGAGAGCTATAATGATTGTAGATTTTTTGATGGCTTTTTAACTTTTGAAGAGGATTTCGAGCCATTAATTATCACTGTAAATCATAGAGAGATATCTGAATTTATTGGTCAAACTATCGAAAAGACATATATCTTAAATATCTTAACCTCTCTCGGTTTTAAAATTCATAGTTCATCAGAAGATGCCTTTGGAGTTATTGTCCCCCAATTTAGACATGATATAAAAAACATTCAAGATGTCACTGAAGAGATAGTTAGAATTTTTGGAATAAATAATATTCAATCAAAACCTATGAATTTTACAGAAAAACCAAGAATAAATAGTATAAGCTATTTATATCATGCCAAAAAAGAGTTAAGAGAGAGAGCTATCGCTTCCTCCTTTTATGAGACAGTCTCTTACGCCTTTACAGATAAATCTCTATTAAAAAAGTATAACTTTCCTACTGTAAAAGAGGAGTTGGATATTATAAATCCAATTACAGAAGATTTAAATACACTTAGAACTACACTTCTAATAAATCTCTTAAATGCAGTTAAGAGAAATGTAAGTTACTCTAAAAAATCGATTGCACTATTTGAGATAGGAACCATATTTAGTGAAAATAGAGAAGAGAGAGAGGTGTTATCTCTGATATTTTCAGGTAAACAAGAGAAGGAGAGTGTAATTAATTGTGGAAAACCTAAAAATATAGATTTTGAGACATTTATTCAAAAGCTATCATCTATTATAGGTGATTTTGAGCTAAGAGCGGGAATAGTTCAGAATGGTTTACTCCACCCCTACCAACTTGCAGATATTATTATAAATGAAGAGATTTGTGGATTTGTCTCTAAACTTCACCCAACTGTAGCAGATGATTTCGATTTAAGTGACACATTTATTGCAGAGATTTCATTAGATGCTATCCTTCCAAAACATATTAACGCATCTAATATATCTAAATTTCAAGGCGTATATAAAGATTTAAGCTTAGTTATAGATAAAAATCTACCATATAATCAGGTCTCAACAGCAATTGCCCATTTGAAACTACCTCTGCTTAAAAAGTATTATCCGATTGATATATATGAAGATGAGTCTCTAAAGGGGCATAAGAGTTTAACAGTTAGACTATTTATCCAGTCAGATGAGAAAACCTTAGAGGATAGAGATATAGATGAGACTGTAAATAAGATATTAGAGACTCTAAAAGAGCAGTATGGTGCGGAATTAAGATGAGAGTAGTTAAAGTATTTAAAGCCTCTAAGCCGTTTAATTTGGAGTGTAGCTCCATTGCACCAGATAAATCTATATCTCATAGGTGCGTAATATTTTCTCTATTGAGTGATAAAACATCTACAATAGATAATTTTCTACTTGGTGAAGATACGCTATCCTCCCTATATATAGCTGAACAGTTGGGGGCTAAGGTTAAAAGAGATAAATCCCATATAGAGATTACTCCCAATAGGGGTTTAATTGAACCTAATGATATTTTAGATTGTGGAAATGCAGGAACGGGAATGCGTCTATATGCGGGACTTCTATCTGGAGTTAATGGACTATTTATCTTAACAGGAGATAAGTATCTAAGAGAGAGACCAATGGGGAGAGTTGTAAAACCTCTCAGAGATATTGGAGCTAAGATAGATGGAAGAAAAAATGGTTCATTGGCACCACTTGTTATCAGAGGTGGTAAACTTAAATCATTTCAATATAAATCTCCAATAGCTTCAGCACAGGTTAAATCAGCCCTTATTCTTGCAGGACTTAGAGCAGATAGTAAAAGTTACTATAGAGAAGATATACTATCAAGGGACCACACAGAGAGAATGTTAAATGGAATGGGAGCAGATATTACTTTTTTAAAAGATGGATGGTTAGAGATAAAGCCTCTTAAAAAACCATTAAAACCATTAGATATTAGAGTTCCAGCAGACCCCTCAAGTGGATTTTTCTTTGCGGTCGCCTCTGCAATTACTCCAAATAGCTCTATTATATTGAAAAATGTCACTCTAAATCCAACAAGAGTAGAGGCCTATAGAGTATTACAAGAGATGGGTGCAGATATTGAGTTTATTGAGAAAGAGAATATCTATGAGCCTATTGGAGATATATCTATTAAGTATAATGGAGAGTTAAAAGCTGTAACAGTTAGCAAAAATATTGCATGGCTCATAGATGAACTTCCTGCCCTATCCATTGCAATGGCAGTAGCTAAGGGGAGGAGTGTCGTAAAAAATGCAAAAGAGTTAAGGGTAAAAGAGAGTGATAGAATATCCACCATATTAGAGGGGTTAAATAGATGTGGTATTGAGAGTGTGGAGAGAGAAGATGGGTATGATATTATAGGAGGAGAGTTAAAGAGTGCTACAGTAAATAGCTATGGCGACCATAGAGTAGCCATGAGCTTCGCAATAGCTGGAGTTCTAACCTCTATGGAGATAGAAGATGTAGCATGTGTAGATACCTCTTTTCCAAACTTCTTTGAGATATTATCGGAGATTAGTGAGATTAGATAAAAAGTCTAATTATGATAAAATAGGCATAAAAAGGAGCAGTTTTGTTAAATATAGATGAGATAAAAGATGAGATTATAGAGCGATTAAAACCTCTAAAACCTAATAAGATTATCCTATTTGGAAGTTATGCCTATGGAACGCCAAATGAAGATAGTGATATCGACCTTTTTTTAGTCACACAAGAGAATAATAACGCAGAAAATATAGAAGTATTGGCAATGATTAAACTGAGAGATTTGATGAAGAAATACAAGATAGGATTTGATATATTATCGGCAGATATTAATTTTCTATTACAAAGAAAAGACCCATTTTATAAAATTGATATTTTATCAAAAGGTAAGGTGTTATATGGCTAACAGAACATACGCATTAGAGTGGATAAGAAAATCATATCATGACCTCGATTCTGCAAAAATACTATTTGTATCTGGACACTTTACGGATACCATTGGT
>JALWZK010000246.1 GCA_027002665.1 Campylobacteraceae bacterium
GTGTTATTGTTGGTCGTGCATTACCAGATGCCAGAGATGGACTAAAACCTGTGCATAGAAGAATATTATATACTATGAATGACCTTAATCTCTCTCATAAAAGCCCTTATAAGAAATCAGCGAGGATTGTAGGAGATTGTCTTGTCGCAGGTTCTCTTGTCTCAACCAATAGAGGACTTGTGCCTATAGAAGATATAAAGGTAGGTGATAGGGTTTATACTCAAAGGGGTTTGAAGAGTGTAACCGAACTGTTTTATCAACCGAAACAGCCTCTTTTAAAAGTTAGTAGCAGTGTCAATATATTTGAAAATGTAGTAACTAAGGGACATAAATTTAAGGTTCTCAATGAAGATTTAACATACTCTTTTAAAGAGTCTAAAGATTTAACAACTGATGACTACTTAATAGTGCAACCATCACTGATGGATATTGAAGATAATTTTTCACAAGATGATGTCTATGCACTGGGACTTTTTATGTCTGATGGAAATATAGATAGATATAAAAATCTAAACTATCTATCTTTTGCAAACAGTGAAAAAAATGTATTGGAGAATATAAAAGAGACTTTTCAAGTTAAAAATAGGATTTTAGATAGTCGAACTACAAAAATTTTAAAGATTTCAAATAGAAAAAAATCACTTGAGTTTTTAGAAAAATTTAATGTAACCAATAAATATAGCCATAATATAGATATAAACTCAACTATAATGAGTTTTTCAAATAAATCTATTTTATCTTTTTTAAGTGGTTTTATTGATGGTGATGGGTTTATTAGAAAAGATGGTAAAAATGAGATAGTTATAACATCTGTTTCTCATGGATTTTTAAAAAAATTGGCTACTCTACTTTTTGATAGATTTGGTGTAATATCTGTCATAAGTGTCTCAAATAAAAAAGGTTATTCTCATATTTGGGAAAATAGAGAGATAATTGCAAATCATAATAGTTATAATCTTACAATTACAGGCTCAAATGCCTATTTCTTTAAAGATAAATTAAATCTCTTAAATAAGAAAAAGAGAGATAGATTAAAAGCTTTTAAATATAGCTGTGACCCAACATACACAAGCTATTTACCATTTTTTGGAAAGAAAATATTTGATATTTTCTCAGAAAGACATATAGGAGCAGGTTGGTATCAATCGGAAGATGGAGAGAAATTTAGACTTGGCATTAAATATAAAAATGGTGGAAAAATAAGATATGAGAAAGGACTTGCAGATAAAATTAGAATATACTCTGATACAGTTGAAGATTTAAATATTTTAGAGAAGCTACGAAGATTAGATACAAAATTATATAAACAGTTAAAATATATTGTTGATAATAAGGTTAGATTTATTAAGGTAAAAGAGGTCAAGGAGGTTGAAGCCGATATAACCTATGACTTTACTGTGGAAGATGAACATGAGTTTTTTGTCAATGGTGTAATCTCTTCAAATTGTATTGGGAAATATCACCCTCATGGTGATACTGCGGTATATGACGCATTAGTTCGTATGGCTCAAGACTTCTCTATAAGGATACCTCTTGTTGATGGTCAAGGAAATTTTGGTTCAGTCGATGGAGATAATCCAGCAGCCGCCAGATATACTGAGGCGAGAATGACAAAACTCTCAGAGGAGATTTTAAAAGATATTGATAAGGATACAGTCGATTTTGTTCCAAACTATGATGCCTCGCTAACTGAACCGGATGTTCTCCCATCAAGAGTTCCAAATCTACTTTTAAATGGCTCAAGTGGTATTGCTGTTGGAATGGCAACCAATATCCCACCTCATCACTTAGATGAGCTTATTGAAGCGTTAATATATCTTATAGAAAATCCGGATTGTGATGATAGAGAGATATTTAATATTATAAAGGGTCCAGATTTTCCAACAGGTGGGATTATTTTTGGGAAAAAGGGGATTTTAGATGCCTATACTACGGGTAGAGGTAGAATAAAGGTTCGGGCTAAGGTTCATATTGAAGAGAAGAGAAATAGAGAGGTTATTGTAATAGATGAACTTCCATATCAGGTAAATAAGGCAAAACTTATTGAGAATATTGCCTCTCTTGTAAAAGATAAACAGATTGATGGTATCTCTGAAATTCGTGATGAGTCTGACCGTGAGGGTATGCGTGTTGTAATTGAGCTTAAAAAAGATGCCATGAGTGATATTATTCTGAATAATCTCTATAAAAGCACTCAACTACAGATTACCTTTGGAATTATTATGTTGGCTATTGAGAATAAAGAGCCAAAAATATTTACACTTCGTAAACTCTTAGAACTCTTTTTGAGACATAGAAAGACTGTGGTCATTAGAAGGACTATATTTGAGTTGGATAAGGCAACAGCAAGAGTTCATATATTAGAGGGGTTAAAAAAAGCAGTCGATAATATAGATAGAGTTATTCGTATAATTAAAGAGAGTAGTAGTATTGAAAATGCGAAATTGGAGTTAATTAGTAACTTTGAGTTATCTGAAATTCAAGCCAATGCCATTTTGGAGATGAAGCTTAGAAGATTAACTGCCTTAGAGCAGGATAAAATCGATAATGAGTTGGCAGAACTCTATAGAGAGATTAAATATCTTCGCTCTATCTTAAAGAGTGAGGATATATTGAATAGCATTATTAAAGATGAGCTTAAGGAGATAGGGGAGAATTTTAAGAGTAAAAGATTAACGGAGATTGTAGATGACTATGATGATATAGATATTGAGGATTTAATTCCAAATGAGCCGATGGTCGTTACCATTACACATAGAGGATATATTAAGAGAGTGCCGGTTAAACAGTATGAGAAGCAGAAGAGGGGGGGTAAAGGTAAAATTGCAGTTACTACTCACGATGATGACTTTATTGAGCAGTTTTTTATCTCCTCCACCCATGATACCTTAATGTTTGTAACAGATATGGGACAACTCTATTGGTTAAAGGTCTATAAGATTCCAGAGGGGAGTAGATTGGCTAAGGGTAAAGCTGTTGTAAATCTTATTAACTTAAGAGCTAATGAGAAGATTATGGCAATAATTCCCACAAAAGATTTTAGTCAAGATAAGAGTTTGGTATTCTTTACAAGTAATGGTATGGTTAAGAGAACAAACCTTAAAGAGTATTCAAATATTAGAGCTAATGGAGTAAGAGCCATTACCCTCAATGAGAACGATTCGCTGGTCACTGCTAAGATTATCCGTCCCGATACAAAATGGCTATTTATAATCACCAAAAAGGGGCAGTGTATTAGATTTAAGATAGATGATGTGCGAGAGATGGGAAGAGCTGCCAGAGGTGTAACAGGTATTAGATTTAAGATAGATGGGGATTTTGTATGTGGAGCTACAACCATTGAGAGTGAAGATGATGAGCTTTTAATGCTTAGTGAAAAGGGAATTGGAAAGAGAACAGTGGCCACCGAATATAGAGAGCAGAGCAGGGGAGGAAAAGGTGTAATTAGTATGAGACTTACCCCAAGAACAGGAGATGTGGTTGGAGTTCTGTTTGTAGAAGATGATAAAGATTTAATGTGTCTAACAAGTATTGGAAAGATGATTAGAGTCGATATGCACTCCATTAGAAGAGCAGGAAGAAATACATCTGGAGTTAGAGTTGTCAATGTTGAGAATAAAGATGTTGTAGTAAGTATAGCAAAATGTCCAAAAGAGGAGATATTAAATAAATAATTTAGTATAATTACCTATTTAATTTTGGAGACTTATAAGTGGATATATTAATAATTGGTGCAGGAGCAAGAGAGTATTCTATTGGTTTAGCCTTAAAACGAGATACGAGTGTCGATAAGTTATATTTCGCACCCGGAAATGGGGCTACCCCAAATTTGGGTAAAAATCTAAATATTAGTGATTTTAATCAGTTGGCAGATTTTTGTGAAGAGAATGGTGTAGATTTAACCATAGTGGGACCTGAAGCCCCCTTAGTAGCAGGGATTGTAGATGTTTTTGAAGAGAGAGGACTTACCATATTTGGACCATCTGCTAAGGCTTCGCAGTTGGAGGGTTCTAAAATATTTATGAAAAATTTTCTATATAGACATAATATTCCAACAGCAAGATATATAGAGACCTCATCTATAGAGGAGGCTTCTAAGTTTATTGATAGTATGAAACCTCCTATTGTTGTAAAAGCAGATGGATTATGTGGAGGAAAAGGGGTTATTATAGCCTCCACTCATGAGGAGGCTAAGAAGGTTAGTAGAGATATGCTATCCGGAGTTTCGTTTGGAGATGCAGGAAAGGCTATTATTATTGAGGAGTTCTTAGATGGATATGAACTCTCTATGTTTGCAGTCTGTGACGGAAAAGATTTTATTCTATTACCCGCTTCCCAGGACCATAAGAGATTATTAGATGGGGATAGAGGTCCAAATACAGGTGGAATGGGTGCCTATGCTCCAACTCCATTGGCAACAGATGAGATATATAGGAAGGTAAGAGAGAGAATTGTAATACCTACTCTAAGTGGTATGATGGAGGAGGGTAACCCATTTAGAGGTGTGCTATTTATGGGTATTATGGTTGTTGAGGGTGAACCTATGATTTTGGAGTATAATGTCCGTTTCGGTGACCCAGAGTGTGAAGTGCTTATGCCACTACTTAAAACTCCAGCGAGTGAGCTATTCTATAACTCTGCCATAGGTAATTTAAAAAATACAAAGATAGAGTTCTATGAGAATAGATATGCGGTTGGTGTCGTTATGGCAAGTAGAGACTATCCATATAAGAGTAGTAAACCGGCAGAGATTATTATTGATGATATTGTTCACGAAGAGGTCAAAGATAATACACATATCTCATTTGCAGGTGTCTCATTGGGAGATGATGGTAAACTCTATGCGACAGGTGGAAGAGTGCTTGTATGTGTAGGGGTTGGAGATAGTATAGCCCAGGCACAAAAGAGAGCGTATATGTTAGTGGGTCAGATTCACTTTGCTGGTAAACAGTGTAGAACAGATATAGCATATCAAGCACTTTAGGATAGTTATGGAAAATCTAAATATAGATAAGTATAGAATATCATCTATTGGTAGAAGAGCTACAGCATATTTTATAGATGATATTATAGTATCACTATTCCTCTTTATTATATTTTATGACCAACTTTTAAATATATATCTCTCAATACAGCAAAATCCTACAGATTTAACGCCTGTAACGGCCTTTTTGGAGAAAAATACAATAGTATTTTTACTATTGAGAGTTGTATATCAGACATTTTTTGTGTGGCAGAGTGGTATGACACCGGGTAAGAGACTATTGAAAATTAAGGTTATAGAGTTAGATAGTGGAGATAAACCATCTTTTCATATAGCTCTTTTAAGAGCTACCCTTAGAATAATTAGTGATAGTATATTTTACTTAGGTTATATAATTGCATACTTTAATCCATTTGTTCAGACACTTCATGATAAGTTAGCTAAGACAATAGTAGTAGATGTGTAGTTTCAAATGGTTAAATTTCTCCTCTATCTATTGATATTAACAGCTCTTTTGGTCTCAAAAGAGAGAGTTGAGATTTTTGCTAAACATATTGTTGCAGAGAATAACACTACGCTAATTGCTACAGATGGGGTAATTGTCCTTTATAGAGGTGATTTAATAAAGGCCAATAGAGCAGTTTATGATAGAAGAGATGGAGTTCTTATCCTTAAAGGGAAAGTTGAATATCTCGGAAAAGATAAAAATAGACTCTCCTCCAATATATTGAAGATAGACACAATAAGTAGAGATATTAATATCAATCATCTATTTTTAACGGGGGAAGATAATCTATGGATAGATGCCTCTACAGCAAAGAAGGATTACAATGTCTATAGATTGGGAAAAACCAAAATATCAAGTTGTAATAGAATTGAGCCAGATTGGACAATAGAGTTTAATCATGCCAACTATTATGAAGATAAAGAGATTATTACAATGGAAGATGCCAAGGTTAGATTTTATAATACAACTATATTCTATCTTCCATATCTCGCTTTTCCCACGGTCCATAAGAGGACTACAGGACTACTATATCCCAGATTTAAAATTACAAAGAGAGATGGTTTAGTATATGAGCAACCACTATTCTATGCACCTGAGCCAAATTGGGATATTGAACTTGACCCACAATTTAGGGTAAAAAGGGGTGTTGGAGCATATCTCACCGGACGATTTGTCGATTCAAACCACTCTAACGGATATATTAGAGTTGGATATTTTAAAAATAGACACTCCTATTCGGAATTAAATGGTCTGAATGATGAGCATAAGGGTATGGAGCTATTTTATCAATCCAGAGATTTTCTACCCGATACCCTATCTGCTTATAAGAGTGGACTCTACTTAAACTCCATATATCTAAATGATAGAGAGTATCTAAATTTACAGAAGGAGACTGCCTCCAAGCTTGTAAAGAGTAATTTAATAGAGTCAAGATTGAACTCCTTTTTATACAATAGTAAAAACTACTTTGGACTATATGGAAGATACAATATAGATGTGAGTAAAAAAAATAATAATAGAACCATTCAGGAGCTACCCTCCTTAGAGTATCACAAATATCTACAGCAGATTATGAAAAGCAGACTATTCTACTCATTTGATGCAAGAGTTAAAAACTTTACGAGAAGAGAGGGGAGTAGAGCTACACAGTTAGAGGCAGATTTTCCAATTAACTACTATGACTCATTTTTTAATAACTATTTAGACCTCTCAATCTCAGAAAATCTATACCTTAATAGAGTTGATTTTAGAGATATAGACCCTAAATATAAGGACTATTATATATATTATAGAAACTACCATACCATTACACTATCATCAGATTTAGTAAAAAAGTATGGCTCATATATACATACACTCCACCCCAAACTAACCTATATTATACCGAGCAGACAGCGAGAATCGCCGCTATCCTATAGATACTTAGCTGATGAGAAGAAGGAACTATTTGTAACAGATACAAAAGAGGAGCAGTTAAGTTTTGCCTTAGAGCAGTATCTTTTTAGTGGTGGTCTATTTATGCACTCTCTGGGATATAGCTACTATCCTAAGAGAATAAAATCACAGGGGGATATTGTAAATGAGTTGGAGTATAAAAATAGTAATATAGCTTTTTATAGTAATTTAAAATATGCTTTTGATGAGGGATTAATTCATACTTCAACGAACTCTTTTAGATATAATCAAAACAACTATGATATAATATTAACGCATTTTTATAATAATGATTTTTTATTTAAGGATAAAAAATCCAGCTTTTTACAGGCTGAATTTATAAATCGTTATAAAAGAGAGAATAGTTGGTTTGTAAATTTTGATTATGATATGGAGCAGGGGTATAATCATCAATGGGATATAGGGTGGTCTCATAAACAGAAGTGTTGGAGTTCTAAAATTACTATAGGGCAAGAGGTTATTCCAAATGTTGATAGCTCACTTAAAAATACAGCACTCTATTTAGAGCTAAATCTCTATCCTATTGGGGGGATACAACAAAATATAGAGGACAATTTCTTGTCAAAAGGAGCTAATAATTGAAAACAGAGGCAAAAGTAGGGCTTTTTATAACTGTATCACTCTTTTTCCTATTTGGACTACTCTCCCAACTTAGTAGTTTTGATAATTTTTTTAAAAAGACCTATCCAATAGTAGCTAAGATAGATGATGGAACGGGATTAAAACCTAAGGCAAAAGTGAAATTTAAAGGTGTAGATATCGGTTTTGTGAAGAGTATCAATCTTGAGGGTAATGATGTTGTTCTCCATCTAAGTATCAATGAGGGGGTTGCCATTCCAGAGGATTCAATTATTAGCCTCTCTCAAGACTCCCTACTTGGTGGAAAATTCTTAGATATAAAACCGGGAAAATCCAAACAGAGTTTAAAACCCAATATGCTTTTACAGAGAGAGGAGAGACAGTCATCTATTGCAGAGGCCTCAACATCTGCCGATGAGGCATTTACTGAAATTAAGCTCCTTGTGCATGACTTAAGAGATATTTTAAATAGAGGTGGGAAAGAGGATATTAATGCCTCACTCCATAATATAAGGGAGTTTACAAATCTCCTATCCTCAATTAGCGAAGATGAGAATAGAACAATTCATGAAATTATTGAAAATCTAAATAGTGCTATAAAGCGATTTGAGAAGATGAGTGCATCTATTACAAAGACCGCAAATGATTACTCCAAAGTATCTAAGGATATTCATAATACTTTAGACCACTACTCCAAGGTGGCTATAACCATTAATAAGGATTTACCTACTATTATGAAAAGAATTGATAGTATTACAAAATATTTAGATAGTATTGGAGCCACAATAGATAAGAAACTTCCACCTGCTATGGATAAGTTTATACACTTAGAGGATAATTTAAATAATACAATAGAGAATAATGATAGCTCTCTAAATAAAGCATTAACCTCTGTCGATGGTTTCTTCTCTAATGGAACAGAGACTATGGAGAAGATTGATAAGTATCTCGATAGTTTGACAAAGAGTGAGTTAGAGGTGGAGATGAGAGCAGATGAGGTTTACGATGATGGTGGATACTCTAAGACAAGATTTAATCTGGCACTTAAGCCAGATGCTACAAGATACTATATGTTGGGTGTAGCCTCTGCACCAAGCTTTAAAGCAGATAGTAAATTTAGTAGAGGATATGTAGGGAATAAGAAACATGAGAGTGGAGACTATCTATTGTCGGCTCAATATGGCAAGAGGTATAACGATTTACTATTTCGTGTAGGTATTATCGATAGCACAGGTGGATTTGGAATTGACTATTTTAGTAGGAATGATACTTTAAAGATGAGTGCAGATATTTATGATTTCAATGCTGTAACCGATGTTAGAGGTAAAAATCCCAACTTAACAGCGACAGTAAGGTATCAATTTTTTAAACATATAAACGCATATTTAAGTGCCAATAATATTTTAAATAGCAAAGCAAATAGTGTATCAGTGGGAGTTGGGGTGAGCTTTAAAGATAATGATTTAAAAAATCTCTTAGGAGCAGCAGCTTCTGCGTCATCAGGCAGATAAATTATAAGGGAAGGAAAATATAGTATGAGAGAACAGATTGTAGAGATTGATTGTAATAATTTAAAAGAGAAATTCTCTTTTAATAAGGTGGCGAAACAGGCAAGTGGAGCAGTGCTTTATCAATGTAGAGATGCTGTCCTATTAGCTACAGTAGCCATTGATTTAAATCCCGTAACAGAGGATTTTTTACCCTTAACAGTCCAATATATAGAAAAATCTTATGCAGCCGCAAAGATACCGGGAGGATTTATTAAGAGAGAGACCAAACCGGGAGATTTTGAGACTTTAACATCGAGAATTATAGACCGCTCCCTCAGACCACTCTTTCCAAAAGGGTTTCACTATCCCATAGTTGTAACTGTAATGGTGCTAAGTAGTGACGAGAGGGTTGATATGCAGGTTGCAGGAATGAATGCGGCCTCATCTGCTCTATACACCTCTGATATACCGATAGATAAGTTGGTTTCGGCCATTCGTATTGGAAAGATTGATAATCAGATAGTTATAAATCCAACTTTTATTGAGCAGGATAAATCGACCTTAGATTTGCTTGTTGTGGGAAGTGGTTTAGATATATATATGATAGAGATGTGTGTAAATGCCTCTAAGGAGAACAATAGACAGTTAATAAATGAGTTAGATGAAGATGAACTTTTAGAAATTCTTGAAATATCGCGAGGCGCAATTAATAGAGCAACGAAAGAGTATGTAGATGGATTTGAAGAGGCTATTAAAGACAAGATGGATTTAAAAATGTCAGAGGAGTTATCCGATATAGATTTATATAACTATATTGAGAGTAACTATAGAGATGAGGTCTCTCAAGCTATACAATCTATGGCAAAGAGTGAACGGAATAGCGAACTGAAGGCTATCGAGGATAAAATCTATCTGGATTTTGAGAGTAGAGGGGAGAGTAGGGAAAGAGAGTTAATCTCAGAAATGTTATCTGCCTATAAGAAGTCTGTTGTTCGCTCTCTAATCTTAGATAAAAATATAAGGGCTGATGGTAGAGCATTGAATGAGATACGAAAAATCTCAATTGAGACAAATATTTTACCATCAGTCCACGGCTCATGTCTATTTACAAGGGGAGAGACACAGGCATTAGTAACATCAACCATAGGAGATATAAAATCAGCCCAATCTTATGAGTTGATTGGCTCTAAGAGTTCTCTCTATGAGACATTTATGGTTCACTATAACTTTCCAGCCTTTTCAGTAGGAGAGGCAAAGCGACAGGGACCTCCGACGAGAAGAGAGTTGGGACATGGAAACTTAGCTAAGAGAGCTTTAAAACCTACAGTCGATATAGATAGAGATATTACAATCCGTTTAGTATCTGAAATTTTAGAATCTAACGGTTCATCATCTATGGCTACTGTGTGTGGTGGAGCCTTAGCACTAAAAGCTTCAGAGGTAAAAACTGAAAAACTTGTAGCAGGTATCGCTATGGGGCTTGTAACAGATGGAGATAGATATGCTATTCTTAGTGATATTATGGGCTTGGAGGACCATGATGGGGATATGGATTTTAAAATTACAGGGACAAGAGATGGTATAACTGCCCTCCAGATGGATATAAAACTTAGTGGGATAGATACTAAAATCTTGAGAGATGCTCTAATTCAGGCAAAGGAGGGGAGATTACAGATTTTGGATATAATGGAGGAGTCGCTAAATAATATGACTCCAAGTCAAGCCCTCCCATCAACCATAGTATTCAATATAGAGGCTGACGATATTCCAGCTATTATTGGCAAGGGTGGAGGAACAATTAAAGATATTATAGATAAGTTCGGAGTAAGTATAGATATAGATAGAGATGCAAACTCTGTTAAGATAATGGGTAGCTCAGATAGTATTAAAAAGGCAAAAGAGTATATAGATACAATAATATCTCCACTAAAAAAACCTATGATGATTTATGAGCTAAATAGACGCTATAAGGGTAAAATTAAAAAGATAGTCGATTTTGGAATGTTTGTAGAGATGCCAGATGGGTATGATGCTCTTTTACACATCTCAAAAGTATCAAAACGCAGAATTAATAGATTAGATGAACTCTATAAGGTGGGAGATAATATAGATATAATCGTATTGGAGCAGAGAGGCAAAAAGGTGGAGTTATGCACTCCTGATTATCTTTATTAAGTTAATCAGTCATAAACATGGTCCATACTAAAATCATACTCCGGTTCAATTACGGGAATCGATTTTAATGAATCTAAATCGACTTCATGAGAAGATAAGTTATAATCTTTGCCTTGATAGAACTTCTGCTCTTTAGCAAATTTTTTCTCTCTCGCTATCTGCTCTTCTATATGTTTCTTACTCTTTTCTGCTCTTGTCATTGTGGAGTTTTTCTCTGAAACCGTTTTATTACTTTCTGCATTGAGAGATAGAGCAATAAATGCAATAATAATTGTCAATTTAAATATTTTATACATCACAACACCTTATTATTATCTTTAATTTACATTATATATAATATAGCATAAATATCTGAGAATAGAGCTAAGTTAGTAACATTTTCAACTATAAGGTCATTAAAAGTGAAATTTATCTATCTTTCCAATTAGATTTATGATAAAATTCAACCAAAAAGGTTTTATCGTGTTGAAAAGATATTTTTTTCTCTTAATAATCACTATCGTATATCTAAACTCCTCTATCATTCAGAGTGTGCCGTTAGATGAGCCATTTCAAGTAGAGAGTAAAAAATCTGAATTTAATACAGATACTCTATATACTCATAAGAAACTTCTACAGTGTAACCCTGAATTGAAAGCTGTATATAGAGTTATAGATAGCCACAAGGTAAAGGTTATCCCAAGAGAACCACTCCAGAGTAGCACAGTATATAACTGTAGATATAAGAGGGATACCATTAAATTTAAGACTGTCGATTTTAATATTAAAGATGTTCGCTTTTTTAAAAGAGAGAGGCTAATACGAGTTGAATTTAATGATAAGATTGAGCCAAAAAGTGTAAAAAAGCACATCTCTATTATAAAGAGAGATAAACTTAGTAAGACCAGATTGGCATATAGTATTACCCAAAATAGTAAAAGAGTTTTAATTTTAAAGATAGATGAGCCAATCTCAAACTATCCAATAGAGTTAGTTGCAGATGCAAACTTAACAAATGTTCATGGCAAGAGCTTAGGGAGTGAGTTTATTAAGACTTTTAATGTTAAAAGCTCTTTTAATATTAAATTAGATGATAAAAAAGAGGCTATGGAGATTGTTGATTCTCCAAGATTTGTATCCTTAGATAATGGAGAGTTGGCTATTAGAGTATATTTAGATGATACTATAGACAATGATAAAATAGAGAATTTCATAGAGATTGATGGCATTGATAATTTTAGAGTAAAGGCGAATAACTATGTTGGATATAGAGAGCGAAAGAGACTTAAACTCTCTGATAATGCCTACTACTATATAGATATAGCATCTCCAGAGTTTAAGCCTAACCACATATACCATTTAACTCTCAAAAAGGGATTGAGAAGTTATAGAGAGTTAAAGCATGATATAAAATATACTCTCAAGAGTGGAGATTTAGAGAAAAATATCATATTTGATAGGGGTAAAACATATATATCTAATAAGGGGGAGTTTGGATTCTCATCTGTAAATCTCAATAGTGTCACCGTAGTAGTAGAGAGACTCTTAGATGATAATTTAAGATATTTTGTAAATTTTGCAGATGGTAATAAAGATGAGGTAGATAGATACTTAGAGGAGGTATTTACGAAGGAGATAAAACTTAATAATATAAAGAACAGAATTGTAAAACAGAAGTTTAAACTATCAGATTTAAATGAGCAGCAACTCCCCTATGGTGTATATAAGATAACAATGAGATATAATAGCAGTGTGGAGGAGAGAGCTAAGAGTAGAATTTTATTTATATCAAATATTGGAATAAATGCAAATATATCCAAAAATCAAGCTTTCATTTTTATAAATAGATTAGATACAGCCGAACCCTTAGTTAATGCTATGGTATATCTATATGGTGTAAATAATCAGTTAATAGGTTCAGCTAAGACCGATAAGTATGGAGTTGTCGATATGGAGATTGAGGGGCTTCTCTCTAAAAATCCAAAAGCCATTATTGTCGAGACAAAAAACGATAAGAATTTTCTTGCCTTAAATAGAACTATATCTTCACCCTCTCCAGAGGATATTTTAAGAAAATCTCAGAGATTTAGTGCAAATATATATCTTCAAAGTAAAATTTTGAGACCTGCATCTAAGATTAACGCTCTAATTACTGTTAAAGATAGAGAGTTTATATCTGCAAATAGGTTACCTATTAAGATAGTTTTAAAAAATATGTATAGAAAAGTCTTAAGTAGTAAGATTTATCATACCGATAATTACGGTTTAATAGACTATAGCTATCAGTTGGATAGTATAGAT
>JALWZK010000247.1 GCA_027002665.1 Campylobacteraceae bacterium
TAACCATAAATCTAAATTTATCCATTTCCAAATATCTCTTGAGTAGTCTCCCTTACGGTTTAAGTGTTGAAGATATAGTGATTTTGCTCTATTGGTATCTATATATTTTTTAAAATTCATAGCTGGATTTTCTAAAATATCAAATATCATATCTCTAAAAAAACTCTCTCTAAACCAATCTGCCTCTGGTGTTGAGAAACCAACCTTATCATACCTTGTTCTAATCTTCTCAGGAACAATTGATTTTATACTTTCTCTCAATATATATTTTGTAACTCCTTTTCTAATGTAATTATCATCTCTTAATGAGAGTGTCTGCTCTACAACTCTATAGTCTAAGAATGGGACACGAGACTCTATTGAGAATCTCATAGAGTTTAAATCCTCCCACTTTAGTAGATGTTCAAGTTTATATTCAAAATGTTTAATAAGTGCCTCTCTTAGAGATTTAGCACTATATAGCTCATCTGTAAGAGTATTTTTCCCATTATGGTTTTTAAAAAAATCACTCTGTATATATGAGATATTTTTACCTTTAAGATTGAGCTTTAACCTATTTGGCAATAGGAAAAATATAAGAGTCTTAATTGCATAGAGTGATTTATGTAGTTTCATATAATATAGTATCTCTATAAATAGCGTTCTAAGTGATAAAGTTGTAAGAAGCTCTTTAAAATAGAAGCCATAAAAGTATGGATATCCTGCTAACTGCTCATCTGCCCCCTGCCCGTCCAGTGTAACAGTCACATATTTCTTTGCCAACTCCATTACCTTATATTGTGCATATATACTTGTGGTTGGCACAGGCTCATCGAGTAGTTTAACCATATCATCTATATCATTAAATAGAGATTGAGCTGTCGGTGTGGTGTAGTGCATATTCTTTAAAAATAGACTCATCTCATCTATAAATTCACTCTCATCGCCCTTCTTCCCCTTGCCATATACAGCAGAGAAACTATTTATATCTTTTATATTTAATCTCTTTGATATTATAGATACAATAGTGGAGGAGTCTAATCCTCCACTCAGACATACTCCTACAGGCACATCACTTCTCATTCTAAGTTTAATAGATGAGGTTAATAGCTCAGAATATTTTTCACTATCTATATTACCTCTATTGCAGTTACTACTTAAATCATACCATTTATGTAGTTTAAACTCTTGCTTAGAGTCTATTTTAAAGTAGTGTCCATGTGGAACTTTATAAATTTCACTATAAAAGGTTCTATCTCCATAATCTGTCCTATTAAATAAAAGATAATCAAATATAGCCTGTTCATTGAGAGATAGATTTCTACTATCAATCACCTCTCTTAGAGCTTTTATCTCCGACGCAAATAGAAATCTATTGCTATCTCTATAGTAGTAGAACGGCTTAATACCAAATCTATCTCTTGCACCGAAAATCTCTCTTCTCTCTCTATCATATATGACAAATGCCCACATACCATTAAATCTATCCAAACACCCCTCCCCCCACTCCTGATAACTATTTAATACAACCTCTGTATCACTATTACTTCTAAAATGGTAACCTCTCTTCTTAAGCTCCTCTCGCAACTCTATATAGTTATATACCTCTCCATTAAATATAATTACAAAACGGTTATTACTACTTATCATGGGTTGATGTCCACCCATAGATATATCTATAATACTTAAACGGACAAAACCTAAACCTACACTATCCTCTATAAACACTCCACTATCATCAGGTCCTCTATGCTCTATCTTTTTCATCATCTTTTGAATATCTTTTTTATCTATAGCCTGATTATTTAAATTTATATCTCCTACAATTCCACACATTATATTCCCTTATATATATCTATGATTTTTTTTGCAATTATCTCTGATTTAAGATGCTTTATAGCCTCTCTCCCATCTGTCTTTTTACCAAACTCTAAAGCTTTTTTAATATCTGAAGCAAACTCTCTATAGTCATAGGTAGAGATATAACACCCTTTAGTATTTGATATAACCTCTTCCACATCGCCTACAGGTGTAGATACAATAGGCACATTACATGCCATAGCCTCTTTAATAGCATTTGGGCTACCTTCCCAAAGACTTGTCAATATGACCACATCTGAAGCGTTATAGTAGTAGGGAACTCTCTCATTGGGTATATCTTTTAAGTAGTGCAATGATAGATTCTCACTATCTATATATTCAAAAGCTCTCTTTGCCAAAGTAAAGTTCTTCTCCACTCTATCTGGATTTGAGGTAAAGAGAATATGTCTCTTTGTCTCACTCCAACCTACCTCTTTAAGTGCTATATCTTTGGGAATAGGTCTAAATCTATCTAAGTCCACTCCATTTGGAACGATATAGACATCTTTAATTCCCAATGAGAGATACATATCTCTGGATTTTACAATTGTGCGGGACCATGAGATGTGGTGAAAAATATATATAATCCACCTAAACCACCTCTTTGCCTTAACATCATCTCCCATTAATGAGACAACCATACGATTAGCTCCCGCAAGGGAGGCAACAATAGCAGATAACCAGTAGTGTGCATGTATTATATCATATCGATTCTCTTTTAGATAGGCTCTTACCGTCGGGATAGCTTTTAGATACCCTTTAATACCTTTACCCTTAATTGTAAAGTAGTCTATTGATATTCCTGCCCTTCTTAGAGATTCACCTTGATTTTTTACAATAGGGCTTATCCCATCTTTACTATTTCCACTACTTATAAACAGCACACGCATTTTACTTCACCTCCTTTATCTAAAGTTCCAATAGAGAATTAAGATGACCAATATCAACATAGATATATAAAAAAATGTTTGAAATCTCTTCTCCCTCTCCATCTGAATTAAACCTCTATCATACTTATCTAAGAACCAGAAGGCTACGATAAATACCATAGGTATATGGGGCATAGCTTTTCTCAACTCAAGTCCATCTATTAGAAAGACAAGTCCAAACATCTCAAAAATTATAAAGAGGGTAAGTGGGTATAGATTATAGATTCTCTGCTTATATATATAAAATATACCCAACCAGAATGGAAAGGAGAGAAGCACTCTATATATAAGCCCTGAAGTATAAAACATTGTTAGGACTTTTTTGTAGGATATTATTGTTGGCATTGGTCCGATAACTTGTGAAAGTGTATTTACAGCATAGGTAAAGGGGAGTCCATTAATAATACTTCCCTGTATTGTTCTTGCATAGATGAGTCCATCTATTCCACCCGATGTGTAATCGTCTATCTCTGCCATAATAGAATCACCAGCAACGGCAAAGATAACTATAAATATTAAAAAGGCAATAATTTTTATACCCTTTTTTGTCTCTCCTGAAATGAGAATACTCAATCCAATAGCCGTTACAATAAAAACCGATATAGCAGGTCTAAATAGCATAATGGCAGATATAAAAATTAGGCTAAGTATTAGATAGAGAATATTTTTACTATTTATAAATCTATAATAGAAGTCAAATGATAGAATTGTGAGCATAACCATAAAGCTCTCTTTAAGTCCTGTGCAGTGAAAGAAGAGAACGAAAGATGATAGCGAGTATGCTACCGATGATAAAAAGGCATATTTTTGACTCATAAAGTTATTGGCAATCTTAAATATACTGTATGCAGTAATGAGATTTACAAATAGATAGAAGAGGTTCAAGATAATATTGGACTCTACAAGTTTATATAGTGGATAGAGAACCAGAACCATACCTAAGTCATCTGTCCCCATATCTTGTAGATAATATTTTACTGCACTACTTAAAGATTCCATCTCAACCATTCTAATAGCTTTTGTATGATATAACATCGCATCTGTATTACTAAACATAAAGTAGTCGTTGTTATAGAAATAGGATATAAAGTTTTGCATAAATATGGCAAGTGCAGTATATATAACAATCACTGCCACTCTATTACTATATGATTTTATAGGCATTGATACATTTAGTTTTAACATTAAAAAATATATGATAAAGCTCATAAAGGCAAAAATATTTACATATACAAATTCAGTTGTAATTTTTAGAGAAAATACTAAAAAGAGAAATATTGATGCAAGTAGATATACTCTATTTATTAGAATAAGCATGATAGCACCAATATAGAGCTTAATAT